>JAWVZJ010000202.1:0-5400 GCA_033722255.1 Thermoanaerobaculia bacterium
GGAGAAGACCACCAGGGGGCCCTCCAGGCCCTGGCCCCGGCGGATCTCCACCGGAACGGTGACGGTCCGGGTGACGCCCCGGATCGTCAGATCGCCGGAGACGAGCCAGCGGCCATCGGCGTTCCGCCTCACTCGACGGCTGAGGAACCGCATCTCGGGGAAGCGGTCGGCGTGGAAGAAGTCCTCGGAGAGGAGGGTCTCGGTCCGTTCCTCCTTTCCCGATTCCAGGGACGCCAGGGAGACCGTGACCTCCGCCCGGGAGCGCTCCGGCCTCCCGGGATCCACCACGATCTCCCCCCGGACGGATCCGAACTGACCCCGGATGGGCACCATCCCCAGCTTGTAGACTCGGTACCCGACGTAGCTGTCGGAGGATCGGATCTCGTAGCGGCCGGAGGGAGGCTCCCGAGTCTCCGAAGGGCCCCCTGCCACGGGCGTGGCCGAGACCGAGGCCAGCCAGACCCCGACGAGGCTCGCTACCAAGATCATCCTCGACAGCGCCTCCCGGCGGGAGGACGATCCCCGGCGCCGGGTCGCCCCCGGAGAGACCGGGTGGTGATCGTCCCTCACCCGAGCCGAGCCCGTCGACGGCTCTCCATCCTCAGGGTCGCGGTCCTCGCATTGAGCGGTCCCAAGAACCTGAGTGGCCGTGCTCACGACCCCTCCGGACCCTGGAAGGCGTGCCGCACTTCCTCTGGGAAGTCGTCGCCTTCGGGCTTCAGCCGGTAGTCCCGGTGGCAGAGGAGCGCTCCCTCCGAAGTCCGCTCCGGGAAGCAGACCCGGCCCAGCCGCCCCTCCTGCCGGGATCGTGCCTTCGCCTCCTCGTCCACCAGGGGATCGTCGGCGAACCAGCGGCTGTCGGACCACGGGGGCTCGTAGCCGGCGCCCCACAGGAAGACGTGCACGTGGGCGGGAATGTCTCTCCCGGGGTAGCTCCCGGGACGGATCGTCCGGTACTCGTAGCGCCCCTCGGCATCGGTCCGGACCCAGCTCCGGAGCCGGGGCGTCTCCTCTCCCGGAGGCGCATACCGGCCTTCCACGTTGGTGTGGTAGACGTAAAGGGTCACTCCCTCCACCGGGGTCTCGCCGTCGGGGGCGAAGACCCGGCCCCGGACCACCAAGCGCTCCCCGGGCTCCTGGGGTGGCGCGATCACGACGGTGGATGGCGCGTCGTGGCCCGGGAGCCTCTCCCCTTCCGACCCCGGGATTGCCCCCACCAGCACGGCCCCGACTGCCAAGACTCCGACCAGGGGAACGGCCACGAGCGCTCCCCGGGTTCCTCGTCGTCCGGTCTCCTTCGTCCAGCTCATGGAAACTTCCTCCCGCTTTTCTCTCACAGATTCGTCCCTTCGCTTCGTGCTCTCGGTGGGCAGGACGAAACCGAAGAACGATCCGTTAACTCGGGCTGCTCGTGGACCTTCGACTCGAGCCACTTCGACGGACGCGGCCCAGACGGGCATCAAGATGGTCCGGCATTCGCTGGCATCGGGACCGGGTGGTGGCTCCGACCCGAGTCTCCTCTCCCTCCCCTCCGCGTGGAACCGCACAGAGAGACCGGGACGGCCGGGAGCTCGGGACCGGGGAGCGAAACCCGGTCATCCTCACCCGATCCAGAGACCCGGATTCTCCGGGACCACCGGCCCCCCTGCGCCGGGCCTCCCCACGCTTCGCCGCCGATCTCGACCGTGCCTCCCGGGCGTGGCCCGCTGGCGACCGTCGAGGTCAGGGATCGCACTCCTTCGCCGGACGGTAGCCCCGGCGGACCGCCTCCTCCCGGGAGGAGAACTCCGCGCTACTCTCGATACCCGACATGGACTGGGCGGCCGTTCTCGATTCGATCCGATACTGGGTGGCCGTGGCTTTCGTCGTCACCGTGCCCCCTGCCATCGCCTGGTGGGTGGCGATCCATCCCTTCGCCCGTTTCTGGCGGCGCCTGGGGGCCACCGCAAGTCTCTGGACCCTCTCGATCTTCTTTCTGGGCGTGGTCGCGGCGCTGTTGCCGTTTCGGGGGCTCCGGGAGCGCTTCGGCCGGGCCTACGAGGAGTACGCGGAGCGGGTGCCCAGGTACGTTCCCCGGCGTCGGTAGGCGCCAGCATCTCCGACCCGTTAACGACTGGCCCGCTCGATCCGTCTTCCCTGCCGAACGATGGGAGAAACCGACCGACATGCGCTACCTGTGGAACGATGGGCGGGATGAGCCTTTCGGCACCGATGGATGGGCCGTTTCCCGAGGACTCGGATCGCGACGAGCCGCCGGGCTCCGATCCGGAGGTGGCGTGGACGGTAGAGCGGGTGGAGAGGGCCCGGGACGGCGACCGGGAGGCGTTCGGAGATCTCTACCGTCGGTACGCGAGACTGGCCCACGGCATTCTCCTGGTCCGGATGCCGGCGGCGGACGTCCCGGACCTGGTCCAGGAGGTCTTCCTCACCGCCTATCGAAAGCTTCACCAGCTCCGGAAACCGAGCTCCTTCGTCTCCTGGCTGGCGACACTGGCCCGGAGGAGAGCCACCGACTATCACCGGTCCCCGGATCGGCATCTGGAACCGGTGGCGAAGCCCCCGCCCGGCTCCTCCGTCTCCCCGGAGCTCACCGCCGACGGCCTGGCCATCTTCCAGGCCCTCTCCCGGCTCCCGGAGACCTACCGCGAGACCCTCACCCTGCGGCTGGTCGGCGGGCTGAGCGGGGCCGAGATCTCCGCCGCCACCGGACTCACCGAGGGCTCGGTCCGGGTGAACCTGTGCCGGGGGATGAAGAAGCTCCGGGCCCGGCTCGAGGGAGAGACCGATGAGTGAGGACCTTCAGCGGGAATCCGAGTACCTCTGGGATCCCGGGGCCGAGCCCGATCCCGAGATCGCCGCCCTGGAGGAGGAGCTCGCCCCCCTCCGTCACCGGGGAGATCCCCCCGACCTGCCCGGGAACAGAGGAGAGGAGGAACCCGCATCGCGGAGTGGGATCTCCCTTCGACGACCCCTGGTCGCGGTCCTGGCCGCCGTCCTCGTCGCGGCCCTGGGAGTCGGGCTCTGGCTCCGGCTCGCGCCCTCGACCGGGACTTCCCGGGCCGGCTCCGGGATCACCGGCCAGACCGGGGAGGTGGCGGTCCTGGCCGGCTCGGCCCGGATCGACGGTCGGGACCTGGAAGCCGACGGAAAGCTCGCTCCCGGCCGCCGGCTCACCCCCGACCCGGAGGGACGGGCCCGGCTCTCCCTACCCTCGGTGGGGGAAGTGGACGTGGACGCCGGGAGCGAGCTGACGCTGACCGAGAGCGGCGCGGAGATCCAGCGGTTCCATCTCGACCGAGGGAAGCTCGAGGCCTGGATCTGGGCGCCTCCGGGAGTGTTCGAGGTGGACACCCCGGCGGCCAGGGCCATCGACCTGGGTTGTGTCTACGAGCTGGTCGTCGACGACGAGGGGGCTGGCCACCTGGCGGTGACCAGCGGTTGGGTGGCTCTGGTCGACGCCGGCAGGGAGAGCTTCGTGCCCGCCGGGGCCCGGACTTCGATCGATCCCGACCGGGGCCCGGGTATCCCCCTCTGGAACGACGCCCCGGAGGAGCTCCGGAACGCGGTGGCGGTCCTGGAGGAGTGGACCGAGGCGTCACCGCGACGACGGAGGGCGCTCCGGGCGGCCCTCAGGGCGGCCCGAGTGGACGACGCTCTCACTCTCTGGCATCTCCTGAGCCGGGTTTCCCGGGAGGAGCGCGGCCTGGTCGCCGAGCGCCTCGCCGAGTTGGCACCCCCGCCGGAGACGGTGGATCGGCAGGCCGTCCTCGCCGGAGAGCAGGAAGCTCTGGACGCCTGGTGGGAGGCCCTGGACCTCGGTTCCGCCTCGTGGTGGCGGCACTGGCGCCAGCCTCTCTGAACCACCGCCACGGGATCCCGCGAGAGATCAGGGACGCCGAGCCGACAGTCCCGGCTCCTGTCCCGTCTCCTCCTGCCGAACGGGAACCTCGAAGACGAGCCGGGCCCCTCCCTCCGGACGGTTTTCGGCCCAGATCTCGCCCCCATGGGAGGCCACGATCCCCTTCGAGATCGCCAGCCCGAGGCCGGAGGCACCGCTCTGGACGGTCTCCGACTGACGGAACGGCTCGAAGATCTCCCCCAGATCCGCTGGATCGATCCCGGGACCCTCGTCCTCTACCGCGAACCGGACCCGTCCTTCGAGCCCTTCCACGACCAGGCGAACTACCGAGCCCGGCGGACTGACCTCCAGGGCATTGCCCAGTAGATTGTCCAGGGCCTGGAGCAGCCGCTCCCGATCGGCCTCGATCCGGAGTCCCGGATCCGGACCCCGCACCACGAACGTCACCGAGCTCTCCTCGCAGACCGGACGGTAGGCCGCCTCCACCTCCTCCAGGAGCGCCGAGACGCCCACGAAGACCGGCTCCACGGGAAAAGACTCCCCCAGCGCGAGTCTGGAGGCCTGGAGGAGATCTTCCAGGAGACCCTCCATCCTGGAGACGCCCCGCTCGATCGTCTCCACCCGTCTCCGGGCCCGATCGTCCTCGACGGTCCGGCGCAGGAGCTCGGTGTTGGCGGAGATCGCGCTCAAGGGACTCCTGAGGTCGTGGGAGACGACGGCCACCACGTAATCCCGGGCCTCCAGCGCCCGCTGGGTCTTCTCGAACAGCCTGGCGTTGGAGATGGCGGCAGAGGCCAGCTGCGCCATCTGCATCAGGACCACCTCGTCCTGCTCCTCGAACTCGCCCTCGAGCCGGTCCGAGAGCTGAATCAGGCCCAGGTTGTCGCCGCCGGGGCTGACCAGGGGGGCCGCGAGCCATCCGCGACAGTCCGGGAGCCGGCGGCGGAACGAGCTCCAGGCGGGATGCTCGTCGAGCTCTCCCTCCGTCAACCGCAGAGGCTCGTTGTTCCGACAGACGAGCCCGTAGATCTCGGAGTCCAGGGGGGTAGTGCTCACGACCTCCTCCCGGAGCTCCTCGTCGGCGACGGACACCGCGTGGATCGCCTGCCGCCATCCGGTGCGACTGAAGCTGGTGACGGCGAGTCGGCACCCGATCAACCTCCGGGCGCAGTCGGTCACCACCTGGAGGACCTCCCCCGGTGGCGCCGAGATGATCTCCAGACCGACCCGGGCCAACCGCTGGAGCCGATCCGCGTAGGCCTGGACCGCCTCCTCCGCCTCCCGGCGGGCGGAGATGTCCCGGACCACGACCACTCCTCCCTGGGGCGCCTCGCTGTCTTCGGTCCGGAGGGCGGTGGAGGTGACGTCCACCGGGATCCGGCTTCCGTCCCGGGTCACGACGACGTCCACCGGAGCGGGCTCATCGGCCGGAGAAGTCCCCTCCTTGCCGTGACGAATCGAGCCGGCGAAGGGCCCCCTCTCCAATCTGAGGACTTCGCTCAGGGCCTTCCCCGACGCCTCACCCTGGGTCCAGCCGGTCA
>JAWVZJ010000203.1:0-5361 GCA_033722255.1 Thermoanaerobaculia bacterium
CTGTTGCTGCTCCTCCTGGCAGTCGGCTGTGGGGGCGGGGGAGGTGGAGGAGGAGGCGGTGGCGTGACGGAGCCGCAACCGGGCGTGAGCTTTCAGCCAGGCACCCCATCCGAGAACAGCGTCTTCCTGTCCCACGGGAACCCCGGCGAGTCGGAGACCTTCCGGCTCGTGGTCCAGGCCCGAGCGGTGGAGGATCTCTACGCCGTGGCCTTCGATCTGGTGTTTCCGGGTCGGGTGTTGGAGTTCGAGGGGGCCACGGAGGGTTCCCACCTGGCCGCGGAGGGAGTGGAGACGACCCTCCAGGTCGCGCAGAGCGCCCCCGGGCGTCTCGTGGTCGGCCACAGTCGCCTGGGCCGGGTCGGGGGCGTCGACGGATCGGGGGTCCTGATGGAGCTGAGCTTCCGGGTGACCGAGGGAGGGACCGGCGAGATCGGCTTCGAAGATCGGCAGGCCTTCGGTCCCGACGGCGAGGGGAAGTCGACCGTGAGCTGGGTGGGCGGAACCATCACCGTCACCCGCTGAGCCGTCATGAAGGAACCGGATGCGTTGGAACGGTCGGCGAGCGAGTCACGTCTCCGTTCCCGTTTTGACTAATACGAGGAGTTGAAGAATGATCCGACCCCGCTTCTACGACACCCTGAGCCGGGCGACGGTGCCCCTGGAACCGTTGGAAGAGGGCACGGTCCGTCTGTACACCTGCGGCCCCACCGTCTACGACCACGTGCACATCGGGAACCTCCGGACCTTCCTCTTCGAGGACGTCTTGCGAAGGAGCCTGAAGTACCTGGGATACGAAGTCCTCCAGGTGATGAACCTGACGGACGTGGACGACAAGACGATCCGCGAGGCCAACGAGGAGGGGGTCACCCTGGCTGAATACACGGAACCGTACATCGAATCGTTCTTCGACGATCTGGACACTCTGGGGATGGAGCGGGCGGAGGAGTACCCCCGGGCCACGGAGCACATCCAGGAGATGATCGACCTCGTCCACCGTCTCGTGGACAACGGACACGCCTACGTCCAGGACGGATCGGTATTCTTCCGGATCGCCTCGGACGAGGACTACGGGAAGCTCTCCGGCGTCGACATCTCCGAGGTCCGGTCCGGGGAGCGGGTGGCCGCCGACGAGTACGACAAGGAGGACGTGCGGGACTTCGTGCTCTGGAAGGCTGCCAAGCCGGGAGAGCCGTCATGGAATTCCCCCTGGGGCCCCGGTCGCCCCGGATGGCACATCGAGTGCTCGGCCATGAGCATGCGCTACCTGGGGGAGAGCTTCGACATCCACTGCGGCGGAGTCGACAACATCTTCCCCCACCACGACAACGAGATCGCCCAGAGCGAGTCGGCCACGGGGAAGCCCTTCGTCCGCCTCTGGCTCCACTCCGAGCACCTGATCGTCGAGGGACAGAAGATGTCGAAGTCCCTGGGCAACTTCTATACCCTGAAGGGCCTCCTGGAACGTGGCGAGGATCCCAGGACGATCCGGTACCTGCTCCTCTCGGTCCACTATCGGCAGAAGCTCAACTTCACCTTCGACGCCCTGGAGAGCTCGGCAGCGGCCCTCCGGCGTCTCGACGAGCACCGATTCCGGCTCGAGCAGGCGCCGGAAAGGGGGGATCCCCGTAGCCGGGCCCGGGAGCTGGCGGAGACGGTGGAGAGGGAGTTCCAGGAGGCCCTGGCGGACGACCTGAACGTCTCCGCCGCCCTGGGAGCCCTGTTCCGGTACGTGAAGGGGACGAACATCCTGATGGAGGAGGACGGGTTGGGAGAGGGGGACCGGGAGGTCCTCCTCGGCCCCCTGGAAGGGATCGACGAGGTCCTGGGCGTCCTCGATCCCGGAGAATGGCAGGAGGGGAGGGCGGAGAAGGGCCTGTCCGAGACCGAGATCGAACGACGGATCGAGGAGCGGGAGGAGGCCCGCCGGGAGGGGAACTTCGCCCGGGCGGATCGGATCCGGGACGAGCTCCGGGAACAGGGGATCGTCCTCGAGGACACCCCCGACGGAACCCGGTGGAAGCGTGGGTAGGACGGACGAGCGGTGAGCCGAGTCCAGCGACGTCTGGCCAGGATCGGGGACAGGCCCCACAATCGGAGTCGGGGCCGCCTGGGAGAGGAGGTGGCGATCGAAATCCTCCGGGAGGAGGGGTACGAGATCGTGGAGCGGAACTTCCAGGTCCAGGGCGGAGAGCTCGACGTGGTGGCCCGGGAGAGGGGCGCCCTCTGCTTCGTGGAGATCAAGGTCCGGTCCGGAGACGAGTTCGGAACCGCCCTGCAGGCCGTGGACGGACGGAAACGGGGCCGGATGATCCGAGCCGCGGAGCATTTTCTCCATCGGAATGAGCTCGACGAGCCGATCTGCCGGTTCGACGTCCTGGGAATCGACCAGACCGAGGAGGGATGGGAGGTCACCCTGATCCGGGACGCTTTCACCATCGACGGCCTGTTCTGAAAGTCGGCGCGGCCGCCCCGGGCCCCGTGTTACGATTTTCTCGGCCCGATTCCGGGCCGTCCCAGGGAGTGCCGCCCGGGGCTTTTCAGCACGATCGGGAGAGGTAGATGAACGTCGAGCTCAGTGAAGAGCAGAAGCTTTTGCGGGAGGAGATTCGGCGGTTCGCCGACGAGGTCGTCGCTCCCAGGGCCCGGGAGATCGACGAGACCGGCGAGTTCCCCCTGGAATTCTTCCGGGAGGCCGGAGAGCTGGGTCTCGCCGGAGTCGCGATTCCCGAGGAGTACGGTGGGTCCGGGATGGATACCGTCTCCTACTGCCTGGTGGTGGAGGAGATCAGCCGTGCCTGTGCATCCAGCGGGGTCGTGCTCTCCGTCAACAACTCCCTGGTCTGCGAACCGATCCTGGCCTTCGGGAGCGAGGAGCAGAAGAGGGAGTTCCTGACCCCCCTGGCCCGGGGGAAGAAGCTCGGCTGCTTCGCCCTCACCGAGCCCGGGGCCGGGAGCGACGCCGGCAACCTCCGGACCACGGCCGTGCGGGACGGAGACGAGTACGTCCTCAACGGAAACAAGGTGTTCATCACCAACGGCACCCACGCCGATCTGACGGTGGTCTTCGCCACCGTGGATCCGGAGAAGAAGCACCGGGGAATTACCGCCTTCGTCGTCCCGACGGACACGCCGGGCTACTCCACCGGTGGACACGAGTACAAGCTGGGAGTCAACGCCTCCGGGACCACGGAGCTGGCCTTCGAAGACATGAGGGTGCCCGTGGACTGGCGGCTCGGCGAGGAGGGCGAGGGCTTCAAGATCGCCATGGCCACCCTGGACGGGGGACGGGTCGGGATCTCCGCGCAGGCGGTGGGGATCGCCCGGGGAGCCTTCGAGGAGGCCCGGAGCTACGCCGAGGAGCGGGAGCAGTTCGGGCGGCCGATCGCCGATTTCCAGGCCATCCAGTTCTACCTCGCGGACATGGCCACCGAGATCGACGCCGCCCGGTTCCTGGCCTGGAAGGCGGCCTGGGCGAAGGACCAGGGGGGGCGCTACTCCCTGGAGGCGGCCCAGGCGAAGCTCTACTCCTCCCAGATGGCCCAGCGGGTGACGAACAACGCCCTCCAGATCCACGGTGGATACGGGTACACCAAGGAGTACAACGTCGAGCGGTACTTCCGCGACGCCCGGATCACCGAGATCTACGAGGGCACGAGCGAGATCCAGAAATTGGTGATCGCCCGCCACGTCCTGGAGGCCTGAGCTCCCCTCGCGAGAGATCGATGAGCCCGGAAACCGAAGCCACGGCCGCTGGCCTGTCCTTCGAGCTCTCGGAGGAGCAGATGCTCCTCCAGAGCGAGCTTCGCCGGTTCGCCGAGGAGCGGATCCACCCCGGCGAGGCGGAGCGGGATCGGACCAAGACCTTTCCCGAGGATCTGGTGGCCGAGATGGCCGAGCTCGGGCTCCTGGGGATGTTCGTACCCGAGGAGTACGGCGGGGCCGGCTTCGACCTGGTGAGCTACTGCCTGGCGGTGGAGGAGATCTCTCGCATCAGTCCCTCCCTGGGCGTCACCATGAGTGTGACGAACTCGGTCGCCTGCTGGCCGATCCTCCGGTTCGGGAGCGAGGAGCTCAAGCGCAGGGTCCTCCCCGAGCTGGCCACCGGCGAGACTCTCGGGGGCTTCGGGCTCACCGAACCGGGGGCGGGCAGCGATGCCGCCGGACTCCGGACTCGGGCCCGCCGGGAGGGCGAGGAGTGGATCCTGGACGGGGAGAAGGCGTGGATCACGAACGCCGGCTACGCCCGGTATTTCGTGGTCGTGGCCCGGACCGATCCCGACGCCGGATCCCGGGGCCTGACCGCCTTCGTCGTTCCCGAGGACGCACCCGGTTTCAGGGTGGGAGAGCCGGAGCACAAGCTCGGTCTCCGGGCCTCCAGGACCGCCCCTCTGGAGCTATCGCAGTGCCGCATCCCGGCGGAGAATCTCCTCGGTGAGGAAGGCCGGGGGTTCGAGATCGCCATGGCCACCCTGGACCACTCCCGTCTCGGCATCGCCGCCCAGTCCGTGGGAATCCATCGACGGGCCCTGGAGCTGGCCCGGGACTACGCCCGGGAACGGGAGCAGTTCGGCCGTCCGATCGCGGATTTTCAGGCGATCCAGTTCAAGCTGGCGGAGATGGCCACAGAGCTCGAGGCGGCCCGGACCTTGACGCTCTCCGCCGCGTCCCTGGCCGGAACCGTCTCCGGCCGCGAGGCGGGTCGCCTCGCTTCGGAGGCGAAGCTGTTCGCCAGCGAGGCGGCCAACCGGGCCTGCGCCGCCTCTCTACAGATCCACGGGGGCAACGGATTCCACGACGACTACGAGATCTCCCGTCTCTACCGGGACGTGCGGGTCACCACCATCTACGAGGGCACCAGCGAGATGCAACGGATGGTGATCGCGAGGAGGGTGTAGCCCGGCTTTCAGCCCGCCTCGGTCGGGGGGAGATCTCCCCGCGTCCGAGAGGCGCCGGGTTCTGGATCGGTCCGGGTGAGATCCCAGCCGCCTTCCTGGCTCTCCAGCCGGTGCAACCACCGGGCCACGGAGCGGGACCAGGTCAGGATGCTGGCCGGGCGGCGACTCGGATCCTTGTCCAGGGCCCGGGCGAAGGCGTTGTCGACACTGGGTGGGCACTCGGGCACGAACCGGGAGACCGGAGGCGGCGTCTCCTTGAGGATCTCGACGAAGACGTCGACCAGGTCGGTGGACTCCACCGTTCGGCGACCCGTCAACGCCTCGAAGCAGACGGAGGCGAAGGAGAAGAGATCGCTGGACTGGCCGATCTCCCGGTCCTGGATCTGCTCCGGGGACATATAGACCGGGGTCCCCAGCACCAGACCCGACCGGGTCAGACGGGAATCCGCACGGATCTCCCGGGCCA
>JAWVZJ010000204.1:0-5357 GCA_033722255.1 Thermoanaerobaculia bacterium
CGCCACGGCGGTGGCCGAAGCTGGCATGGCGTCGGCCCTGGGAGCGGGCGAAGCGACGGTTGCCGTCCATGATGATCCCGATGTGTCCGGGGAGCTTCCAGTCGGACATCTCGGCCAGGAGACGTCGCTCGTAGGCCCAGTAGAAGGGGCGCTTCAGCAGGTGGCGGACCGTGGGCCAGAATCGTGTGCCGGAGCGGCTCCCGGGGTCCGGGGGGGGCGAGTCCGGTGACGACTCGTCGGGGGTATCTTCCGCGGTCGGCTGTCGGGTGGTGCGATGCATGGTGGTCGGCGAGTTTCAGGGACCGTCGAGGACGCCCGGCTTTGCCGGGGGCGACGGTCGAATCACCGATTCATCCTACCTCGCCGGGGGCGGGTGCGGAGATCCGCCTTCGTCCCCCGTCGTTCTCCCTCGCGGAACGGGTTCGATGGTCAGGAGTCGCCTTGCGGACTCTCGTCGGTCCTCGGCTCCTCGTCGGAGCCCTCTCCGTCGGTTCCCCCTCTGGATACTTCCTGGGTCACGGCCCGGCTCCAGATCGCCTGGAACTCCGGCGAGAAGTAGCTCGCGGGGAGCTCGAGCTCGGGCACGCTCGGGCAGGAGGCGACGGTTCGTCGCACGGCTTCCTCGGCGTCGATCTCCGGATCTTCCTGAATCCGGGCCAGGCCGAAGCGGGCTCCGGCCCGCAACAGGCAGACCTGCTCCCGGGTCCGAGAATCTTCGGGCTCCATCTCTTCCAGGAGCTCCAGGGAGCGCCGGTAGTCGCCTCCCAGGAAGGATTCTGCGGCCTCCCTGAGGAGCTCCGGCGGAGCCTGGACGGCACCCCGAAGACGTCGCAGCGCGAGTCGAAGCTCCTTCTCGACCTGGTCGATCAGGTCCAGGGAGGTGCCTTCGTCGGCGTCCCGGGCCAGGCCGATGCTAGCCTCGGTCACCTCCACGATCTCCGCCAGCGCCTTGGGAAGGGGGGAGAATCGGGACTTGACGAAGCGGGCCTCCCTCTCGGTCTTGTCGGCGAGCTCCCGGAGCTCCGCCAATCGCTCCCGGACCCGGGGAAGAAGGTCGTCCCGTCGAGTCCGGGCGTCGTCCAGGAGGGACTGGAGCTTCTCCCGGGCCTCACGTGCGAGGCGCTCTCCCTGGGCGACCAGATCGGGGTCCAGGGACTCCTCGCCCCGCTGGATCGCGCTCCGGGCTTCGGCCAGGAGACGGGTCGCCTCCTCCTGTCGTCGGGCCAGCGAGGGCTCCCCCTCCTCCCACACGGACTGCAAGACCGGGGTGTCGGCGAGACGGGCCACCTCGAAGGCGACGGCGGCGGCATCGTCCGCGACCTTCCGGGCTTCCTCCGTCGCCTGCTCGGTCGCCGCGATCTTGCGCCGACATTCCCGGCGGGCCTCCCGGAGGAGCTCGAGGTCCCGGTCCTTGATCTTTCCCTGACGCTCCGATTCGTCCAGGGCTCGTTCGGCTTCCCGGCAGCGGCCGAGCTCGGCCAGGGAAAGGCCGAGGTAGAAATGCGGGGTATACCGTCTCAGGAAGGCGCCGCCGAGGAGCCCGGTGGCCTCCGGATCCTCGGCCACGGCACGGGTGAAGAGCCGAGCCGCCTCCTCGTAAACGCCGGCCTCCCAGGCCTCGAGGCCCTGACCGTAGATCTCCCGGGCGTCGGCGAGGAGCGGCAGCGTGCCCGTGAGGAGGATCGCCAGGGCGACCCCCAGGACTCGGAGGGCTCGAGCCCTCACTGCCACCACCCCGTTTCCCGGAAGTAGTCGTTGACCTCGAGCTCGTCGATGGGCACCTCGCACAGGGTCGTCTCCCCGGCCACGACCTGAACCTGGCAGACCTCCGGCTCCTCGAGCACCGGGTGGCTCAGAACCACGCTGTAGACGCCGGGCTCGAGATGCAGGCGGAAGGGTGTCGAGCGGTCGGTGGCCATGTCGACCTCCTCGCCGGATTCGTCGAGGATCGACACGATCTCCGCCCAGGGCCTGGCATCGACGACCAGGGACCCGGTGGCCGGCACGGTCGAAGTCTCTTGCACGGGCTCTTCCATCGGACTCGAGGTCTCGGGCTCGGTCTCCCTCTCCGTCTCGGTTCCCTTCTCGCCGTCCAGGAGCCACCAGAGTCCTCCTCCGGCCGCCGCCAGGAGCACCACGACGGCAGTGACGATCAGGGCGAGCCTTGATCGGCTCGGACCGGGCTCCGGCGAAGGCTCCTCCTGCGCCGAGGAATCCCGGGGAGGAACGGGCTCGCTCCGATCCTTCGCTTCCTCGTCCCTCTCCTCTGTCTCTGCCGGCTCGCCCGACGTCTGTGGCGCCGGTGCCGCATCGGGCGCGGCGGGAGTGTCCTCGGAGGGGCTCTCGGGGACCTCCACGGGATGAGTGCCGCGGCCCGGGACCTCGGCATCGATGGAGTCGACGCTGGGAAGGACCTCCCGAACCCCTTCCCCGTCCTCGGTCTCCTTCTCCTCTTCTTCGGCCTCTTCCTCCAACGCCTTCTCGGACGTCTCCGAGGCCGCGTCGGTCGGGGCCGCGCCTTCCTCGTCGTCGGGGGAGGGAGTGGTCACGGGCGACGTCCCCGCCTCCTCCTGGGAGGGAAGTCGACGCTGGATCCTCTCCAGATCCGTGATCACGGCATCGAAGCTCGAGTAGCGATCACTCCGGTCCTTCTCCAGACAGCGGCGGATCACCCGGGTGAGATCGTCGGGGATCCCGGGCACGATCTCCGGGATCGGCTCCGGGTCCGAGTCGAGGATCGCCCGCATCACGGAAGAGATGTTCTTTCCGCGGAAGGGCTTCCGATAGGCCAGCAGCTCGTAGGCGGTCACGCCGAAGGAAAAGATGTCGGTCCGGACGTCCAACGGCTTCTCCTGGAGCTGTTCCGGAGAGAGGTAGCCGATGGTTCCCATGGCCACGCCCTTCTGGGTCAGCCGGGTTCCGGAGGTGGCCACCTTGGCGATGCCGAAGTCCAGGACCTTGACCTGATCGCTTTTCAGCACCCTGAGATTGGCGGGTTTGATGTCCCGGTGGATCACCCCCTGGGCATGAGCGTAGGCGAGGCCCCGGGCCGCCTGGAGCAGGTAGCTGACCTTCCGTCGCAGCGCGATCGGCTTTCCCCTGCGGATGATCTCCGCCAGATCGTGCCCGGGGAGGTACTCCTGGACCAGAAAGGCCCGATCACCCTCGACACCGAAGTCGTGGACGATGGTGACGTGGGGATGGTCGAATCTGCCGACGATCCGGGCTTCCCGGAAGAAGCGTTCCCGGATCTCCTCGTCGTCGATCGGACAGGTCTTGATGGCCACGATCCTCTTGATGTAGGGATCCCGGGCCTTGTAGACGGTGCCGAATCCGCCTTCGGCGATCTTGCCCAGCACCTCGTACTTTCCGATCCGTTCCTCGCTCAAAGCGTATCGATCGTATCGCGGATCGTCGGGATGTCGCGGATTCGGTCGAAGAATGCCGGTCGTTCGAGCCCGGACGCGCGACCTGTGTGCGCCCCCGGGACGGTGGTTCCTACCCGGCGCTGACGAGGCGAGCGGCGAGGCCGTCGGCCATCGCCCATCCCCTCGGCGTTGCCACCACACGCTCTCCTTCTCTTCGGAGGAGTCCCTCCCGGAGGAGCTGTTCGACCACGGCGTCGGGGATCCCCTTTCCCTCGGAGCCGGTACCGAGGAGATCGGGTCCGATTCCCCGCCGGGTCCGGATGCCCATCAGGATCCGTTCCATCTCCCGCTGCTCCTCCGAGAGCTCCTCGGTCTCGGCGATCGGTCGTCGCTCTTCGTCGAGGGCCCGGCCCCAGGGCCGGATCTTCCGTTCGTTCCACCAGCGCCTGCTTCCGTCGAAACTGTGGGCCGAGGGCCCCACTCCGAGATAGGGCACGCGGTGCCAGTACTTCCTGTTGTGGGGGGAGCGGTCCGCGGGAGATCGGGCGAAGTTGGAGACCTCGTAGCCGGGGATCCCTCGATCCTCGGCGATCCAATGGGTGAGAAGGAAGAGATCCGCCTGATGGTCGTCGGGGAGGATGCTCATCTTCCCCCGGGCGGTCCGGAACCCGAAGGGAGTGCCCTCGTGGATCGTGAGGAGATAGCAGGACAGATGGGAGGTTCCCAGGGAGAGGGCGTCCCGGAGCTCCCGGTGCCACTGCCGGGATGTCTGGCCGGGACGTCCGTAGATCAGGTCCAGGGAGACGATCGGGAAGTCGGCCTCCAGCGCCCTCTCCACGGCCCGCTGCCCCTCCGTGGCCGTGTGGCGACGCCCCAACATCTTCAGAGCGTCGTCCTCCAGGCTCTGGACCCCCAGGCTGAGGAAGGACACGCCCAGCTCCCTCCAGGCCCGGAGGTTCTCCCGAGAGGCGTCCTCCGGGTTCGCCTCCATCTGGAGGTAGGCGTCGTCCGCCACGGCCAGGGAGCTGCGGACCGCGCTCAAGAGCCTCTCGAGCTGTTCGGGCTCCATGGCCGAGGGCGTGCCGCCGCCGAGATAGATCGTGTCGAAGGGCTCCGACCACTCCGAGTCTTCCCAGAGCCGGAGCTCGCGCTCCAGCTTCTCGAGATAGCGCTCCTTCGCCTCCCGGTCCCCCTTCAGGACGTAGAAATCACAGTAGGGACAGATCTCCGAGCAGAACGGCAGGTGGACGTACAGTCCCGGCGCCGTGGACAGAGAAGAAGTGGCATCCACGGTCACGGCTCGCCGGTCACGCCGAGGAGCAAGCCCGGCCGGGAAACGGTCCGACGAGCTGTCCGGATTTCAGGATGAGATGTCGCTGGAGAGGGTCGAGCCGTACGAGTTTCGGTATGAGCCGGCAATCGAAGATCCAGGGACTCGAGACCGGAGCGGAGGGGACGGAGTCCGGCGGGTCTGGCTTCGATCATCGGCCTCGGGTCCGGGGCTAGGAATCCTCCGTGGTCGTCTTCAGCACTGCCACGAAGGCCTCCTGGGGGATCTCCACGGTCCCCACCATCTTCATCCGCTTCTTCCCCTCCTTCTGCTTCTCCAGGAGCTTCCGCTTCCGGGTCACGTCGCCGCCGTAGCACTTCGCGGTCACGTCCTTGCGCAAGGCCCGAATCGTGGTGCGGGCGATGATGTCCCCTCCGATGGCCCCCTGGATCGGGATCTTGAACTGGTGCCGAGGGATCTCCTCTTCCAGGCGCTCGCAGTAGTGCAGCGCCCGGGCCCGGGCCTTGTCCCGGTGCACGAGCTGGGAGAGGGCGTCCACCGGCTCGCCGTTGACCAGGATGTCCACCTTGACGATGTCGGTCTCCCGGTACTCGGCGACCTCGTAGTCGAAAGAGCCGTAGCCCTGGGTCACGGACTTCAGACGGTCGTAGAAGTCGAAGAGGACCTCGCCCAGGGGGAGCTCGGCCCGGATCTCCACC
>JAWVZJ010000205.1:0-5350 GCA_033722255.1 Thermoanaerobaculia bacterium
CCACGTGGTGGAGCGGACGGCGACTCTGCTGCGGGCCCTGGGCCTCCCGGACCCTGAGCTGGGCTTCGACCCCGGGGCGATCGGGGAGCTACCCACTCCGGAGAGCTCCTCCGGGGGTCTCCACGCCCCGGTCCTGATCCAGCCCGGAGCCGGCTGGGGAAACAAGGAGTACCCCCCCGAGCGATGGGGCCGGATCGCCGGCACCATCGGGGCCCGGAGCGGCCGGGCAGTCGGGGTCCTCGCCGGCCCGGGAGAGGAATCCCTCGCCGACCGGGTGGTCTCCGCCAGCGGGGGCAGGGCCCGTCGGGTCTCGCCCGGCGGGATCGACGGACTGACCCGGACGCTCCGGGACGCCGGCCTCGTCCTGGGAGGGGATACCGGTCCGGTGCATCTGGCCCACGCCCTGGGAATCCCGGTCCTGGCCCTCCACGGCCCCACCTCGCCGGATCGACACGGCCCGTGGCGGAGGCGGGACCGGGCCCTGTGGAGGACGCTCCCCTGCAGTTTCTGTTACCGAAGGTTCGACGCGGTCAAGGCCTGCCTGCTGGAAATCCCTCCGGAGAGGGTGGCCGGACGAGCACTCGAGATCCTGGAGGCGGCCCGAGGACCCGGACCCGGACCCGGTTGACGGGTGCCCGCCGCCCCCACAACAGGTTGAGGAGACACTGATAAAGTCCCCTCCGAATCTCGCAGTGGACTGTTAGACTCACCCCCGCTTTCACCATGAGCAAACTAGGAGAGCTTCTCGTCTCGTCGGGCGCCATCGAGCAGGAACAGCTCCAGGAGGGCCTCGAGCTCCAGAAGAAGGAGGGAGGCCGGATCGGCTCCAACCTGGTCAAGCTCGGCCACCTCTCGGAGGAGAAGCTCACGGAGCTCCTCTCCAAACACTTCGGCGTGCCCTCGGTCAACCTGGATCGGGTCGAGGTGGACGAGTCGGTCATCAAGATCATCCCCGCCGACGTGGCCCGGAAGTACACCATCGTCCCCATCTCCAAGGCCGGGGCGAAGCTCACGATCGCCATGCTGGATCCCACCAACGTCTTCGCTATGGACGACATC
This sequence comes from Thermoanaerobaculia bacterium, assembly GCA_033722255.1. GTDB lineage: Bacteria > Acidobacteriota > Thermoanaerobaculia > Multivoradales > JAIOJS01 > JAWVZJ01. The sequence goes on from JAWVZJ010000205.1 coordinate 1,060, forward strand.
AAGTTCATGACGGGCTACAACGTGGAGCCGGTGGTGGCGGCGGAGACGCCTTTGCGCTCCGCCATCGAGCGCTACTACGGATCGACCCACGCCATCGAGCTCAAGAACGTGATGGAGGAGCTGGCAGAGCAGGAGGCCCTGGACGACGACGCGGACCTGGAGGTCCTGGAGGAGGAAGAGGAGCTGGACCTCGCCTCCCTGGAGGAAGAGTCGGAGACGGCGCCGGTCGTTCGCCTGGTGAACATCATCCTCACCGACGCCATCAAGAAGGATGCCTCCGACATCCACGTCGAGCCTTACGAGAAAGACCTCCGGGTCCGCTACCGGATCGACGGGGTCCTCTACGAGATGATGCACCCCCCCCTCCGTCTCCGGGAGGCGATCACGAGCCGGATCAAGATCATGGCCCAGCTCGACATCGCCGAGAAGCGGCTTCCCCAGGACGGCCGGATCAAGATCAAGACCCGGATCTCCGGCAAGCGGAAGGACCTGGACTACCGGGTGAGCGTCATCCCCACCATCTTCGGCGAGAAGATCGTCATGAGGCTCCTGGACAAGGACAACCTCATGCTCGATCTCACCAAGCTGGGGTTCGAGCCGGATTCGCTGCGGAACTTCGAGAACGCGATCCTGAAACCCTACGGCATGGTCCTGGTGACCGGTCCCACCGGATCCGGGAAGACCAACACCCTCTACTCCGCCATGCAGCGGATCAACACTCCGGAGGTCAACATCATGACCGCCGAGGATCCGGTGGAGTTCAATCTGGCGGGGATCAACCAGGTCCAGATGAAGGAGCAGATCGGGCTCAATTTCGCCGCCGCTCTGCGATCCTTCTTGCGCCAGGACCCGAACGTCGTGCTCGTGGGCGAGATCCGAGACTTCGAGACGGCGGAGGTGGCGATCAAGGCGGCCATGACGGGCCACCTGGTCCTCTCCACGCTCCACACCAACGACGCACCCTCCACCATCAGCCGGCTCATGAACATGGGCGTCGAGCCCTTCCTGGTCGCCACCTCGGTACACCTGGTGGTGGCCCAGCGGCTCGTCCGGAGGATCTGCACCTTCTGCAAGGAACCGATCGACGCGCCGGACTCGGCCCTGACCAACGTGGGCTTCACCGAGAAGGAGGCCAAGAGCATCCGCCTCTTCCGGGGGAAAGGATGTGATCGGTGCAGCGACACCGGCTACAAGGGCAGGATCGGCCTCTACGAGGTCATGGTGGTGGACGAAGAGCTCCGGGAAATGGTCCTGGCCGGGGCCAGCTCCATCGAGCTCCGGCAGCACGCGATCCGTTCCGGGATGATCCCCCTCCGGGGAAGCGGCCTGGAGAAGATCCGTCAGGGAGTGACGACCGTGGAGGAGGTCGTGAGGGAGACGGTGTAGGCGAGGAAGCCTCACCGAGAACGCCTCACATCTCCTCAACGGTCGGCGCGGCCGGTCGTTCATCCCCGGGTCCCGGCACCGGCAGGATGGCTGTCGACCCCGAAGGCCGGCGCCTGCGGTGCGCGGGGGCCACGACCGCAGGAGGTCGTTGAACCGGGTCGAGAGGTCCGTGCTCAGCCCCTGGCGGTGAACGTCCGACCACGTTCTGTGTCCTCGGGGAAAAGGGCGAGCTCAGAACCGGAAAGCGATGCCCGCGTTGGCCATCCCGAAGGTCTCCGCCATCTCCAGGTCGGCGTAGTGGACGGAGAAGTCTACCAGGACCGCCCATCGAGGCGTCAGATCGAACTCCCCCGTCAGTCCCAACGTGGCTCCCACCGCGGTGTCGTCGAAGGTGCCGCTCTCGTCACCCTCGAACCGGTAGGCCCCCAGGCCGAGATAGAGACCGGAATCGTAGAGAGGGCGCAGGAGCCGGTACTCGCCGGAGATGTTGACGTAGGTCAGCGAACCACCCCCCAGGGGAGCGAATCCCCCCTCGGGTTCGAGGTCGAGGTTCCCGAGACGGACCACGAGCTGCGTCCGGGGCTGCTGGACGACTCCCAGGCTGACCTGCAGCGACCGATGATCGAGACCGGCGTCGGGGTCCACGTCGAGCGATCCCCCGACCCCTCCGGTGACACCCAGGGTGTAGACGTGGGCTTCCACCGCCCCGGCAGGAGAACCCTTCGCCCCCACCAGGATTCCGGCGATCACGAGAGCCGTCGTCACAAGATTCGTCCTTCGCACCTCGTCTCCTTCTCGGTCGTTTCGATTCGTGCCGTCGGAGGAGCCAGGAGTATAGCGCCGCCGATTTCGTTGGACTCCCTGACCAGGAGCTCCCGGCGGCTCGGAGAATCGCCCTCCGCGCCGTCGACCTTCCGGCGAGAAGTGTACGTATGAGGAACCGCCATCGTCTCCCCATCTGGCTGAGACCGGCCCTGGAAGTCCTGTTTCCCTTCCCCTGTCTCCGGTGCCACGAGCCCCTGCCATGGGACGATCAGCTCCTGGGCCTCTGCATCCCCTGCCGGGGAAAGCTCCTCCGTCAACCTCGAAGCTGCTGTCGGGGTTGCGGGCGCTCCCTCCCGCAGGGAGGTCCCGGTGTCTGCGGTGAGTGCCTGCGTGATCCTCCTCCCTGGAGCCGACTCGTGGCGCTCTACTGTTACGAACCGCCCCTGACGTTCGTGATCCACGCCCTGAAGTTCCGTCGCCTGGATTTCCTGGCCCGGGATCTGGGGCCTCTCCTGGCGAGGGAGCTCCCGGACGAAGCCGTGAACGAGTCGGATCTGATCATCCCGATCCCTCTCTCCCGGCTCCGTCTCCTCCGGCGGGGATTCAACCAGGCCGCCGTCCTGGCCGAGGCCCTGGGCGAAGCTCTGGACCTTCCCGTTCGTCGCCTCCTCCGGCGAAGCACACGATCTCCTCAGGCCCGGTTGAGTCGAAGCGACCGACTTCGGAATCTCCGGGGTAGCTTCAGCTGCCGCCGACCGGTCCGGGGCCTCCAGGTCCTTCTGGTGGATGACGTCTTGACCACAGGAACCACCCTGGAAGCCGCGGCCCGGTGCCTCGTCCGGGCCGGGGCCCGGGTGTCTCTCGCGGCCGTGGCCGGACGGACTCGACGACACCTTCGGACCTCGCCGGGAATGGAAGGGGTCTCGTAGGGAGATCGGCCTCCCCTGTTTGACACCGATTTGCGCCCGAGGGTAGTATCGGCTCATATTGAGAGGTGTCTCTGTGCATCGCACCCCCCTGCTCTCCCTCGGCTCGATCCTGGTCTCGATTCTGATCGCGGCTCCCGCCGTGGCCGATCTCGCTTCGTCGAAGACGGCCGAGAATTCGTCACCTGGGGTGGAGGGACGGGTGGAGACCGGGTCCTCGCCCCTGGAGAAGGCCACCGTCTACGCCTACGAGCTGGCAGAGCTCTCCATGCGCGAAGTCACGACGGGAGAATCCGGCTCCTTTCTCTTCGAAGAGCTTCCCGCCGGGATCTACAAGCTCGTCGCCTTCAAGCCTGGATTCGAGCCCTCCATCGTGATGCTGAGTCGGGCCGCCGCCGACGCCTATCAGTTCGTGGAGATCCAGCTCCGGGCGGAGGAGGCCAGCGACCCACGGGAGGCGGAGAGCTTCTGGTCGGTTCGAAGTGAGATCCCGCCGGACGTCCTCCGGGAGATCGAGCTTCAACGGCTGTCCAACGAGAGTCTGTCCTCCTCCAGCCTGAGCGGCAGGAACTTCCGGGGCGCCGTGGAGGCCGTCACCGGATACGACGAGCCGGGGCTGAGACAGTCGGCGCTGCTCACCGGTGCGGGGATCGACATGGAGGGGCGGATCGGATCCCTCCGGGTCGGCGTCGACGGTGAATATCTCCGCCTCGCGGGCGAGGACCCCGCCGTGGGGCTGGTCACCTCCGAGGCAGAGGCGACCAGCCTGGCCTTGCGGATGCACGGCCCCGGGACCGGACACCTGGACCTCACCAGCGTGAATCAGCGTCTGGGGACCTCCGAGGACGCCCCGACGGTGGCCGATTTCCAGCGGTATCGAATCAGCTGGTCCCAGCCCTTCAGCAAGCGGAGCCGGTCCCGGTTCTCGGCCCAGTACGTCACCGATTCCCAGTTCTACCGGCCCCGTTGGGAGTCCGGTCGCCTGCCCGAAGCCGGGGCCCGCGCCCTGCGCCTGGAAGGCGTGTACGAGCTCGAGATCTCCGACCGCGCCTCGGTGGAGACCGGGGTGCGTTACCGGGAGCACGCCCGGGACACCACGGCGGTGGGGGAACTCGGGCTGGGGGTCACCGGTACCGCAGACCGGGCTCTCGAGCTCTTCGGCCGAAGCGGTGTCCGGCTGCTTCCGAAAGTTCTCGTCGAGTACGGGCTGTACA
>JAWVZJ010000206.1:0-5310 GCA_033722255.1 Thermoanaerobaculia bacterium
CCGCCCGAAGAACCGCCAAGTCCCTCGTCCCGCCGCCCCGACCGCGAAACAGGCGCTGTAGACACCGACCGTGAACATGGGAACCACGTACCAGGTGTAGGGGGGCACCCGCAAAACCGGGTAGGCAATGGCGAGACCGAGACCGTAGAGGGTCAGCAGGCGCAGAGCCGGACCGCCCCGCTGAAGGAGGAAGGGGAGCCCCGCCAGGGCAAGGAGTACCAAGGGAACCAGGACCACGCCATAGAGATTGACGAGATTCTCGGCGATGGCGGCCCAGAAATCGGCCCCGCTGGGGAAGACTCCGGGGAAGGCCGCCGCCTGCGCCCGCTTGGCGGCCAGGGTATTGGGCAGGGGGGAGCCGAACCAGAGGTACGCGCCTGCCAGACCCGTAGCAAGGACTCCGGCGGCCACCAAGCCGTACCGCCACGGAATCCGCCGCCTCCGGATCCACTGCTGGAGCCCCAGGAAACCGAGACCCAGGACAGCGTCCGGACGACACCAGCCGGCGTACCCCGCCAGGGCGCCGGCAATCCCGGAACGGTGTTCGGACAGGACGGCTCCGGTCGTCAGGAGGACCAAGACGAGATGGACCTCGGCCCCATTGTGCAGCCACGCGAACGGATGGGATACCAGCAAGATACCTCCCACCAGGGCCTCCGGCCCCCGGTCCCGACGACGGGCCTCCAGGTACAGGAGAAGCACGAGGGCGAGCTTGGCCACCAGAGTCACCGCGGTGCCGATCCGCGTCATGGCCGCGCCGGTGAGGAGCCGCACGGCGGCCAGGATCAGAGCGTGGCCGGCGGCGGTCGTTCCGAAGACCCTCTCCCCCGGGTTGAAGACCAGTCCCTTCCCGGCCGCCAGGTTGGCGGCGTAACGATAGGTGATGAAGAAGTCGTCCACCGCGTAGTCCCGGAACTGGAACGCCAGGACCGTTGCCGGAACGGCCAGGAGGACGACAGCGAGAAGCGGTCCCGGCCGACGTAGACTCATCGACTCCCGTCCCGCTCCGCCCGGGGGTCCCGGACGAAGACCAGAAGAGCCGCGAGCCCCCCCAGACCGAGAACCGTTCCCGCCGGGAGCCCCGGTGGCCGGTACACCAGCTCCAGCCGATGGTCCCCAGCGGGCAGCCAGGCGGCCAGAAAAGGACCGTTGGCCAGGAGGGTCGGGTGGAGATCACCGTCGAGCCGGAGCCGCCAGCCACCGTCCTGATGGAGGGAGCTCGCCAGAAGCCGGGGTTCGTGCAGAATCGCCCGGAGGATCCACCGACCGTCCCCTCGATGTTCCACCCAGAGACGATCGTCCTCCGGGGTCTCGGCCCGCCAGGCGTCTCCGGGCTCCACGTCGGCCGATCTCTGCACCGACGCCGTCCGGTGGAAGTCGTCGATCCGAGACAGGGCTCGACTCCAGTCCCCGCCGGGAAACGGTTGCACCGATGCGGGAAGGAAGAAAAGGGGCAGTGCCCTGGGACGCTCCGTCGGAGCATCGCCGGCCCCGAGGAGCCTCCGGACCGCCAACAGATCGTAGAGCGGGTCGTCCTCCACGGCGAAGAACCCCTCCGGACGTTCCAGGGGCGCGACCAGCCGAGCATAGGATGCGGGACGGAGACCCGGAATGGCCCGCGCATCCGGAAGATCCCGGAGCAAGGCCATGCCGGGCGGAAGGGAGGGTCCCACCACGGCGGTCCGGAACGAACCCCCCGGGGCGGTACGGAGGGCTTCCAGTCCCGGGGCGCTCCGCTGGAATGCCTCGGCGGATGTCACGGGCAGAGGACGGGCCCCGAAGACGACCTCCACCACGGGCAGAGCCAGGAGGAGGAGCGCAATCCGGGCCCGGGGCCGGAGGATGCGGACCAAGACCAGGGCTGCAGTCAGGAAGGCGGCACCGGCCACCCCAAGGATCTCGTCGGCTCCCGATCCACCCTCCCCGATTCCGACGAAGAGGAGGACCTCGGCCGTGACCAGAGCGGCTCCCATCAGCTCTCCTTCTCTGGGCCGGTGCCAGACCCGGGCCTCGAGTCTGGTGAGGCCGGCGGCGAGGAGAAGGGCCACGACGAAGGCGACCACGAACCAGACCGGAGATCCGGTGACGTCGTCCGGGGCCAGGTGAAAGTAGTGGAGGACGCCCAGGAAAGAGGCGGGGGCGAGCACCACCGCCCAGGCCACCCCACCCAGGATCAGCGGACCGATGGCAGGGCGCCACCGAGAGGCGGGGCCGAGGGCGCTCACGAGGCCCAGAGCCGCCAGCAGAAGGACGCTCCCCCGACCCAGCTGTCGCCAGGGATCCTCTCCTCCCCCCCAGGACGGCTTCCCCGCCTGGTGGAGCCGCAACGCCTCGAGCCCGAGGGGATCCTCCCGGAGATGCTGGAGCCTCTCCTCGGCCCGTTCCAGATGACCCTCGGTCCGGGGAACCCACAGCGCAGCAGGCAGGAGCACCGGCGCCGAGAGGGCCGCTCCCACCGCGAGGGCGCCCAGACTCCTCCCGAAGGGGAGGAGACGACCGGAGGGACGGAGGGGCACCAGGTGGCTCCAGAGGAGAACCAGACCGGAGACCAGGGCCACCACCGCCGGCCGGGGGGCCCCGGCGAGCAGCACTGCGGCGACGACGAGGACGGCGAAGAAGCGATGACGGCGACCCGGATCGTCCCGGAGACGGCACAGCGCGTAGACGAGGGCCGGAAAGAGAGCGGCGACGTGGGCCCGGGGCCAACCGTGGACCGGCAGGACCGCGATCACCGCGTAGACGACGGACCCGGCGAAGGCAGCCCCGCCACCGGCCCGACCTCCGAAGGGAGTGAATCGCCGGAGGGCGAGCCAACCGAAGAGAAGAGCGACGAAGAGTTGAAACGCCGCCGTCACGGCCAGTCCCGGACCCGGGGGAAAGGGCCATGCCACGAAGGCCAGGGGTTGGGCGACCTGGGCCTCGGGAGCGGCGAGAAGCGGCGTGCCGGTACCGTGATCGGCGTACCAGAAGGGCGGAGAGCCTTCCAGCACCAGGCGGCGGACCTCCCGCTGCAACGGAAGAATGCGAACCGCAGGCGCGGACCGGAGGGTGCTGACGGCAGCGGTGGGATCGCCGCCGAAGGGGGGGACCGAGTCGATCCGGGGCGAGGCGAGGACCAGACCCCGGAAAAGGACCGGAGCGAGGATCAGGAGGCTGAGCCCGAGAGCTCCTCCGACGACTCGACGGGGAAGATCGTCGAGCCGGCGAACGATCCAGGCCGAGACGAGGGCCAGGAACAGGAACCAGATGCCGGGGAGAAGGGGAGTCATGGCGACGGGACCGGGAGGCCCGCACCAGTGTATCGGCTGGAGAGGTCGACCCTCCCCCTCCGAGGCTCATTCCTCGGTCAGGAACCTCCCGGGGCGACACCCGGATGCCTCCCAAATACCCGGGGGTCGGCCCTTTCTGCAGACGGACCCGGAGTCGTGACGAACTCGGTGCCGTCGAGAAGGATCAGCCCCCGGGCTCCCGGGAACGCCCGGTTCCCTTCCTCCCGGCCTTCCGTTTGAGCTCGTCGATCTTCTCCGAAGCCTCGGCCTTGGTCAGGTCGGGGTCGAACTTCGCCCCCGTCTCCTCGCAGAGAGTCTTCAGATAGGACGCCTGGGCGTCCGTCATCCGCTCCTCGCCCGTGACCCAGTCCTCGGGGTCCTTTACCAGGTTGGAACGGCGAAGATCGAAGTCCTCGCCTGGCTGGGCCTGCTTGGGGTTCTCGGTTCCGACCGAGGCACGGGAATCATCTGGCTCTTCATCGCTCATCACACAATCAAGATCGTGCACAGACCGTGCCGGTACGCCCGGTCCGGTCCCTCTCAGGATCTCTTCTTCCGGGCCGCCAGCTCCTTCAGGGCCTCGATCGGCCTCCGGTCCGGAGCCATCGGCTTGATCGCCTTCCGGAGGTGGTCCTCGGCCTCGGCGAAGCGTTCCTCCTCCATCTCCACCAGCCCGAGGTAGTAGAGGGCCGGTCCGGAGGCCGGATCGATCCGCACGGCTTCCCGGAGCTCCTCCAGGGATTCCTCTCGGTGCCGCAGGGGGGAGAGCTCGTACTGACAGTAGGCGGCCTCGGCCCGGTAGAGGGCGTTCTGGGGATCCACGTCGGCGGCGAACCGGAGGAACTCCAGGGCCTTCGAGTGCTTCCCCTCCTCCAGCAACCTCTTCCCTTTCCGGTACTGGACCGCCGGATCCAGGAGATCGGTCTCGATCTTCGGCCGACTCCCTCCCCGGGCACGCCTCTCCCTGGTCCTCCGTCGCCGCTGCAGAAGCTCCCCCCGGCGCTCGTGATCCGCCAGCTCCGCGTAGGCCTCGCTTCCGGCGAGGAAGAGGATCCTGGCCTTCTCCGTCAGGTCGTCGTCCCCGGCACTCTCCAGCTCCCAGGGGGCGAAACGGGCCGCGAAGCGAAGCCAGGCCTCCTCGAGAGACGGTCGGTCCACGTCCTCGGGAACGTCCAGGAGGTCGAAGGCGTCCTTCCGCTTGTACGAGAGGAAGGCCTCCATCACCTCTCGGCGATCGGCCTCCGGCCCTGGGCCGCCGGCCCGGGGCTCCGGTGTCCGGGGGGATACCTCCTCCGACTCCGAGGCCGCGATCCGCCGCGGCGTCCGGCCTCGGACCCGGCTGGCGGGTACGACCACTCCCAACAGGGCCAGGGCGTAGAGGATCCGACCCAGATCGTTGCCTCCGATCTCCGTGGCTGCGGCCAGGTCGTCGATCTCCCGGGGCCTCTCGCCCAGGGCGTCGACCACTCCCTTCGCCGGGCCGGGCAACCGCAGCTCCTCCGGCCCGAACGCCGGCTCCGGACTCAGGGCCAGGGCCTCGGAAAGCCAGGGCTGGATCGCTCCGGTCACCTCCTTCATCGGGGAGAGCTTCACCACTCCCGTGAGGACGAGCTGCGGAGTGTTCACCCGGAGCCCGGTCTCCGAGTCCACCTCCTCGTCCTCCGTCTCGAAGGTCCCGCTCTTCCAGGTGAATCCGTCCAGGAGCTTCCGCGCCAGGCTCTGCTGGAGGAGCTTGTACATCTCGACCGGCTCGAGGAGCTCCCTCTCCAGGAGGATCTCTCCCAGGGGAACCTCCCGGGTGAAGGACTCGGAGAGGGTCTCGTGGAGCTGCTCCTCCGAGAGGCGCCCCTCGGTCACCAGGAACCGTCCGAAAGTCTCGTGGACCAGATTCGACCGACAGTCCACCGGGGCACCGTCGTCGAAGAAGAGCTCCTTCTCCACGGGCTTCTTCTCCATCCGGACGACGACGGTTCGATGGCTCCGGGCCAGGGCCGTCAAGAGCACCGGGTAGGGAATCTCACGGATCTCCCCCCGGGGGAGG
>JAWVZJ010000207.1:0-5303 GCA_033722255.1 Thermoanaerobaculia bacterium
CTCGGCCAGGGAAACCAGCTCCGCCGCCGGCACCTCCTCTCCCTCCCGGGGCCACCGGACCAGTGCCTCCACCCCCGCCCGGGATCCGTCGGCCACCCGGAACACCGGCTGGTAGGCCAAAACCAGCCGCTCCTCCGCCACCGCCTCCCGCAGCTCCGCCTCCAGGGCCAGACGCTCCCGGCTGTAGGGGCTCCACTCCGAGTCGAAGACCGAATACTCCACCCCGGAGTCCTTCGCCCGGTACATGGCGATGTCGGCGTGCTTCAAGAGCTCCTCCAGGGTCTCCCCGTGCTCGGGGAAGACGGCGATCCCGATGCTGCATCCCACGTGGACCCGTTCACCCCGGACCACGAACGGCCGGTCCAGGACCTCCACCACCCTCCGGGCCAGCCGGGTGGCCTCCTCCGGCCCGGCCTCACTCATGACGAAGGCGAACTCGTCGCCGCCGAGGCGGCCCAGCAGGTCGCTGGCCCGCACGCATCGCTCCAGCTCCCGGGCGATGGCCACCAGGAGCTGGTCTCCGGCGTCGTGGCCCAAAGTGTCGTTGATCATCTTGAAGCGGTCGAGATCCAGGTAGAGAAGGGAGACCGGCCACCCCTTCCGGCGCCCCATCGCCAGGAAATGCGGCACCTTCTCCTGGAGCATCCGTCGGTTGGGTAACGACGTCAGGAGGTCGTAGTAGGCCATGCGAGCGATCTGCGCCTCCTGACGCTTCCTCTCCACGGTCATCGCCACCTGCTCCGCCACGAAGGCGAGCACCGAGCGCTCCTTCTCCCCGAACCGAACCTCCGGATCGTAGCTCTGGAGGGCCAGGACTCCCGTCGCCTCCTGGCCCACCTTCAGGGGCACCCCGAGCCAGGAGGCGGGGAGGGCCCCCCGGAGCTCGATCTCTCCGGCCCGTTCCAGGGATGTCAGGTCGTCGGGACCGGCCAGGAGAGCCTCCTCGGTCCGGAGGACGTACTCGGTCACCCCCCGTCCCAGGGGAAGAGAGCCCTCCGGGGGCTCGTCCCGCTCGTCCACGAAGTAGGGGAACCGGAGGGACCGGGTCTCCTCGTCGTAGAGGGCGAGATAGATGTTCTCCGCCGGCATCAGACGGCCCAGGGTCCGGTGGATCGTCTCGAACAGGGCCGCGAGGTCCTCGGCCTCGTGGACCGCCTCGGACAGGCGGTAGAGGGCCCGCTGGATCCGCTCCCCCTCCTTCCGCTCCGTGATGTCCTCCGCGATCCCGATCCCGCCCCGGACCCGTCCCCTCGCGTCGTGGAAGGGAACGGTCCGGAGGGAGACCCAGACCTCCGCCGAGCTGTACGTCGCCCGATACTGCCCCTCGTAGCGACCGTGCTCGCCCCTCAAGGCTGCCTCCAGGGCGGGCAGGACTCTGGTGTCCCGGAGCTCCTTCATGTCCAGGCCCACCAGCTTCTCCCGGGAGGATCGGAGGATCCGGCAGAGGCTCTCGTTGACGTCGCTAACCCGGAGGTCGGTGTCGTAATGGAGGACCCCCACGGGCGATTGGCGGAAGAGGAGCCGATATCTCTGGAGTTTGTCCCGGAGCTCGTCGTCCGACGAGCTCTCCTCCCTCGAGGCCCGGCATCCCAGGATCCACCCGTCCTCCACGGGGAGGGCCAGGCCCCGAACCTTCTGCCAACCCTCCTCGGTCCGCCGCCGGAAGTCCAAGGCGATCGGACCGCCGTCGAGGTCGGATGTGGGCCGAGGACCGTCGAGAGCCTCCAGGATCCGTTCCTGGTCGTCCGGATGGATCGTCCTCCTGAACGCCCGCCCCACCCCCTCCACCGACGATGCCCCGGTTCCTTCGGCCCGGACGACGACGCCCTCCTCGTCGAGCCAAAGGAAAAAGCCGGGGGAAACACCGGTACCCACGTTTCTCCCCCGTCGCGCCACGGCCGAATCATATCAACGCGGCCGGATGCCCCAATCCGAGCCGTGATAGGGTCCCCGGTCCGTCGATCCGTCCCGAGGAAGTCGATCCATCCAGAGGAGTCATGAGCCAAACACGGGTATTTTCCGGCATTCAGCCCACCGGCGATCTCCACCTGGGCAACTACCTGGGCGCCATCAAGCAGTGGGTGGCGGGGCAGGGTGAGAAGGAAAACTTCATCTGCATCGTCGACCTCCACGCCCTCACGGTGTGGCAGGAGCCGGAGGACCTGCGATCCGGGACGCGGAAGCTTGCGGCCATGCTGATCGCCTGCGGTATCGACCCCGAAGTGACCACCCTCTTCGTCCAATCCCACGTCCGGGCCCACGGAGAGGGCTCCTGGCTCCTGACCTGTGTCACGCCCCTGGGATGGCTGGAGCGGATGACCCAGTACAAGGACAAGTCCCGGAAGCAGGAGAGCGTCCAAGCGGGCCTCCTCACCTATCCGGTGCTCCAGTCGGTGGACATCCTCCTCTACGACGCCGACGAGGTACCCGTGGGCGAGGACCAGAAGCAGCACATCGAGCTCGCCCGGGACGTAGCCCAGCGCTTCAACCACCTCTACGGCGAGACCTTCGTGGTCCCGGAGCCGGTCCTCCCCGCCGCCGGGGCCCGGGTCATGGCCCTGGACGATCCCACCTCCAAGATGTCGAAGAGCTCCGCCGCCCGGGGACACGCGATCCGCCTCACCGACGACGAGGGGGAGATCCGTCGCTCCTTCCAGCGTGCGGTCACGGATTCGGGCCGGGAGATCGAATTCTCGGACGCCCCGGAAAAAGCGGGGGTGAACAATCTCCTCTCCATCTACCAGGCCGTGACCGAGAAGAGCCGGGAGGAGGTTCTGGCTGACTTCGCCGACGCCCGGGGCTACGGAGATCTGAAGGTCCGGGTCGCCGAGGTGGTCATCGAGGCCCTGACCCCGATCCGAGCCCGCTACCGGGAGCTCATGAGCGATCCCGGGGAGCTCGACCGACTGCTGGCCATCGGCGCCGAGCGGGCTCGGGCCATCGCGGAGCCGAAGCTGGTGGAGGTCAAGGAGGCCATGGGCCTCGACGTCCCGGACGCGCTCCGGCCGACGGCCTCCTGACACTCGCGGATCGAGCTCGTCCTGCCGGGCCTTGGACCGTGGGGATCCCTGTCGTCCGATCAGGCCCGACGGCCAGTGGCTCCCCTACGAGTCACTCCGAGTCTCCGGCCCCGGACTCCGGGACGGTCTCCGGAGCGTCCCCGGAGATCTTCTGCCGGTACTCCTCCACGTCGGCCCGGACCGCGCCCTCGTCCACCGTGAGGACCTCTCCTGCCGCCGCCACCAGCTCGCCGTTCACGATCACGTGGTCGACATCGGTGGTCTTGGTGGTGTAGACGAGAACCGAGTAGGGATCGTAGACCGGGATCTGGTGGTAGGCGTCGGTCCGAACCGTGATCAGGTCCGCCCGCTTCCCGGGCTCCAGAGATCCGACCAGGTGGTCCAGATCGATGGCCTCCGCCCCACCCCGGGTCGCCAGCTCCACCACCGTCTCCGCCGGCAGGACCGTGGGGTCGGAGCGGATGAGCTTGTGGAGCTTCGCCGCCATGTCCATCTCCCCCCAGAGGCTGAGATCGTTGTTCGAGGCCGGGCCGTCGGTGCCCAGGCCCACCGCCACCCCGCCGGCCAGGAGATCCGGCACCGGAGAGACTCCCGCCGCCGTCTTCATGTTCGACTCGGGGCAGTGGGCGACTCCCACCCCGGCCCCGGCCAGGAGCTCGATCTCGCCCTCCTGCGGCTTCACCATGTGGGCGGCGACGACCCGATCGTCGAGGACCCCCAGCTCCTCCCGGTACTCCACGGAGCCGGTCCCGTGCTCCTCCCGGATCTCCTCGATCTCCGAAGAGCTCTCGGACAGGTGGATCAGGAGGGGGGCTCCGTGACGGGTCGCCAGCTCGTGGGCCTCCCGGAGATGGGCACCGGACACCGTGTAGGGGGCGTGAGGGGCCACGGCGGGGACGATCAGGGGATGGTTCGTCCAGCGATCGAGGAACTGCTCCGTGTAGGCCACGGCCTCCGTCCAGGTGGCGTGGTCCGGGGCAGGAAAATCGATCAGGGTCTCCCCCACCACGGCCCGCAGCCCGCACCGACTCGCCTCCTCGGCGATGGCGTCCTCGAAGTAGTACATGTCCACGAAGGTGGTGATTCCGCCCCGGAGGAGCTCGAGGCAGGCCAGACGGGTCCCCACCCGGACGAACTCCTCGTCCACCCACTTCGCCTCCGCCGGGAAGATGTTCTCGTGGAGGAACTCCATCAGGGTGAGGTCGTCGGCGACCCCTCGAAAGAGCGTCATCGGTACGTGGGTGTGGGTGTTGATCAACCCCGGCATCACGATCCGGCCCGAGGCGTCCAACCTCCGGGCCTCGGGAAAGCGGTGCTCCAGCTCCTCCGAGGAACCCACGGCCAGGATCGAGGAGCCGGAGACGGCCACCGCTCCGTCCTCGATCACGGTGCCGGCGGAGTCCATTGTGAGAACGGTGCCTCCCGTGACGAGCCAAGCGGCTCCGTGCGCCTCCCCGGGTTCCGGGGTCTCCGCCCCGAACATTCCACCGGGCGAGAGCGGGAGAAAGAGGAGGAAGCAGAGGAGGGCGGCGACGAGGGATCGTTGCGTCGAGATTCTCATGGAGGGGGATGATACCCACCCTCTTCGGGGTATGGTTCGCAATCGGGCCCCGGGTCAAAGTTCTCGTAGCCGCACCGTCCCCTGACGGTCCCGGAGCTCGGACCCGAAGGGACGGCCCAGACCACCGAGCGGTCAACTGCCCATTCGCATCCTCGAAGATGCCCCGAAGAACCCGACGGACATGCGTGGCTCCTGGCAGGGCGTGCTCAGACCCGCTCGAGCTCCTGGAGGTCCGAATCCGAACCGGTGAGATCGGGCTCCAGCGTCTCCCGGACCGCCTGGCTCAGTCGGGAGGGAGTGAACGGCTTCTCCAGGATCCGGGCACCGGGATCGGAGAGTTGGGAGGGATGGCCGGAGACCAGGATGATCTTTACGTCCGAGCTTCGCTTCCGGATCGCGGCCAAGAGATCGTGGCCGCTCATCTCCGGCATCAGGACGTCGGTGACGACGAGATCGAAGGGACCCGACGCCTCGAAGACCTCCAGGGCCGCTCCTCCGTCGACGGCGGTGACCACCTCGCAGCCGAGTCGTTCGATGCTGACCGACGCCAGTCGCCGCAGGGCCTCGTCGTCCTCGGCGACGAGGACCCGGGGGCGCCGGGGCCTCGGGGGACCGGTCCCTTCCGCGGCGTCCGGTCCCTCCACCGCTCTCCCCTCGTCCTCCGGGTCCGCCTCCGGAAGATAGATCTTGAAGGTCGTCCCCTCCCCGGGCTCGCTGTAGAC
>JAWVZJ010000208.1:0-5291 GCA_033722255.1 Thermoanaerobaculia bacterium
GGTCGAGCTCCTCGTCGAGGTCCAGGACCTCCCAGTAGTTGAAATCTCTGGTGCCGATGGCGGCGAAGTAGGCGAACGGAAGATCGCCTTCGGGGTCGGTCCCGGCGGGAAACCCCGCGCCGGAGGAGATGACGCCGGCGAGGGAGCCGGGGGCGAGCATGGCCAGGGTCACCGCCGCCCGGGCCGTGCCCGAGAACCCGGCCGCGTAGGCCCGACCGTCCGCCACCGCGAGTTTCTCGTGGGTGTCCCGCCACATCGCCCTGAGAGCGTCGAGATTGGGTTGGAAGGGACCGTCGGAGACGCTGGTCCACGAGCTGGCCAGGAGCCATCCCAGCCGCTCCGCCGCCGGGCGGAATCTCTCGAGGGGCAGCATGGCCCGACCCCGGGCGTCGAGCAGGTAGAGGATCGGAGCCGGCGATCGGGGGGAGTAGGAAGACGGAACGTAGAGGGCGTAGGCCTGGTCCGGTGTGGTCTCCGGGGCCACGCGCTCCGTGACCACCCCTCGCCGGTGCTCGGCGGTCGGCGATGATCCCTCTCGTGTCGGCTGAGCCGATCTTTCGATCGCGGTCGGCGCCGGTGCTTCGCCTTCCGGCGTCTGGCCCCATGAGACGGGGGTCGAGAACGACCCGAGGAGCATCAGCCAGGTCATCAGGCACGGGGGGAGGACTCCGATCGCCGTTCTCATCGCTCCGAATCCAGAGGGCGCATGCCGGTCGCCGTCCACCGGAATCCCGATCAGTCTGGCGAGTGATCGGAGTTCGGGTTGGTCTCCGTGGTTTGTTCCATTCCTCGATGTCGCCGGTGAACCTCGTACGCATAGACGAGGAGAACGAAGTAGATCATCAGCTCGTGGAACTCGGAGACGTTGTGTCCATTCCGGTGGAGGCCGTGGACGCCTCCGACCCGGTCGTCCAGGAAGAAAGCCACCTGACCGATCGCCACGGCGGAGATCACGGTTCCCAGACATTTCCGACTCGGACGGAACGGTGCCAGCGGTCCGAGCCGTCTCCTCTCGATCCTCAGCGGCGCCCACACGAACCACAGGAAGAGCGCGAGATAGCCCGTCGCCTTGATCGCCGGCTCGAGCATCCCCAGATTGTGGAGATTCCGTCCCGGGACCGTGGACTCCGGCTCCTCACCGGTCCAGAGGTCCAGAAACACGAGTCCGTAATCGGTCTTCTCTCCCAGGAGGAAGAGCACGCCGGCGAAGATGCAGCCGAAGAGGAGTCGGCTCGTGGGTCGGGAAGTCCGGAGAACGACACCGCAGAAGAGGAACCCGGCGAGAAGCAGCGTCAGGACCTGCAGGCTCTCCAGAAGCCCGTACTCCCGATTGGCCGGGGCGATGGCGGCCTGGAGCCAGTCGGGACCGAAGAAATAGGCGCCGACCATTGCTCCTCCGACGAGGAGGGGCGCTCCCGCGTAGAGCCATTGGCTCCTCGGACGGAACGAGCCCGTCGAAACGACGGACCGCACCTCCGAAAACATCTTGATTCTTCCGTCCATCGGATCTTCCGGCGTCTGCCCCGGCGGGCTTCCCCTATCTTACGAATCTCCCGGTTCTCCGGATCTCCTGAACGAATCGACGCGTCCGACGTCGGTCCCGCCTTCGGCTGTCCGATGAAGGTAGAGTCTCGGCGACCACGATACCCTGAAAGACCGGGAAAGACAGAACCAGAGGACGTCCAATGGATCTAGACCTTTCGAAGCGTCAGAGGACCACGATCGCCGCCGGGGCGACGGTGCTGGCCGGAGCGGTAATCGTCGCCGCCGTCGGCTATCTGCTCTGGGTGGTGGGGACTTTCTTCCAGGAGTTCTCCAGCGTCTTTCTCCCCCTGGCCGTGGCCGGAATCATCGCCCTGGTGTTGAATCCGTACTTCGAGTGGCTCCGGGACCGGATCCCGCCGGTGCTGGCCATCGTGGTGCTCTTCCTTTCGATCCTGATCCCCCTGGTGGCCTTCCTCTGGTTCTTCGGCCACCTGATCGTGGAGCAGGTGGCGGACCTGGTGGAGCGGGCGCCCCGGATCTGGAACCGGGTGGTGGCCGAGGTCCAGGAGCGGTGGCCCCGGGTCGTCGAGTTCATGGAGACCCATCCCCTGGGCCAGCGGTTGCGACAGATGGCCGAGGGCGAGGGGGGCTCGGTGATGGAGGGCGTCCAGTACGTGGGGGAGAAGGCCTTCTCGGCCGGCGCCGCCCTGTTCCGGGCCCTGGGCACCCTGTTCGCGTGGATGGTCCTCCCGGTCTACGTGGTCTTCTTCCTCCTGGCCGACAAGAGGGCGCTGCCGCGGCTGGAGAGCCTTTTCCCGTTCCTCAAGGCCGAGACCCGGAAGGACGTGGCCTTCCTGATCCGGGAGTTCGTCCGGATCGTGGTCACGTTTTTCCGGGGACAGCTCATCGTGGCCTTCCTGATGGGCATCCTCTTCGCCCTGGGCTTCACCCTGGTGGGGCTCCGGTACGGCTTCGTCTTGGGCTTGGCCCTCGGCTTCCTGAACATCATCCCCTACCTGGGGAGCATCGTGGGGCTCACCATCGCCCTCCCGTTGGCGCTCTTCCAGAGCGGAGGCGGGTGGTGGCTCGTGATCGCGGTGATCGCGGTCTTCACCGTGGTCCAGCTCATCGAGGGCTATCTGCTCACTCCCCGGATCATGGGGAAGCGGACCGGGCTCCATCCCATGGCGGTGATCGTGGCCGTCTTCTTCTGGGGCTCGGCCCTGAACGGGATCATGGGGATGATCCTGGCCATTCCCCTCACCGCGTTCCTGGTGGTTCTCTGGCGGCTGGGGAAGGAGCGGTACTTCCAGGAGATCGTGTGAGGGGAGGATCGAACGCCGAGTTCGGGGATGCCCTTCGTTGCTATCATCGGCGGGTATGAGGCATCTCTACACCGCCGAGAATCCGATCGACGCCCACTTCGTCAAGGGCTTCCTGGCCACGGCGGGGATCGAGGCGGTGGTCCGGGGCGAGCACCTCTTCGCCATCCGGGGGGGCGTTCCCATGACCGAGGAGACCCTCCCCTCGGTCTGGCTCGTCCACGAGGAGCAGTACGACCGAGCCCGGCAGATCCTGGAGAGACTCCACGCCCGGGCCCGGCTGCGTCTGGTCAAGGGCGAATCGGGGCTCGCCGAGGCGCCCAGGAGCTCCTGAGCGGGGAACCGCCTCTACCTGGACACCGTCTCCTCGAGGCCGGGGATGGCACTCCGGAGGTGGCGGTGGTCCCCGGTCGGTCATGAGCTGTCGGCTTTCGGGAACCGGCCGTCGGATGCCTCGCCGGAGTCGACCTTCAGGGCATGGCGCCCTCGTCAGCCGACGGACCGTAGAGGGCCGGGACCGGAGTGTCGGTAAGGCGGAGATAGACGGTGAGCTGGCCCCGGTGATGGCACATGTGGTTGAGGACGAAGGTCCGGAGGACACCGATCCGGGGGAGACTGAAGACGGTGACCCCCTTTCGGAGCAGCGTCCAGGGCTCCATGAACCGGTCGTCGGAGGTGTCCTCCACCGCTGTGCGGAGCTCCTCGACGCTCCGGTCGAAGTGATCCAGGATCTCGTCCCGCTCGTCGAGGTCCAGGGCCTGCTCCGACTCGGCGTCGGGAGGGGCGATGTCGAAGGAGTCGGAGGTCAGGGCCCGCGTCCCCCAGCTCGGTAGCTCGGCGAGGTGGCTCGCCAGACGTCCCTGGGTGAAGGACTTCTCGTGGGGTTTCCAGCCCATCCGGTCCTCGGGAATTCTCTCCAGCGCCTTCCGGGTGTTGGACATCTCCTGGTCGAGCTCGGGAAGCAACGATTGGGCGATCTGGTTCATGACTCCTCTTCCTTCCGTCGGTCGTGAACGGTGCAGTGTTTTCGGTGCCGGGACTCGGTGGATCGGAGACGAGGGTATCGCAGGGATCCTGGAGGTCTCCCGCTCTTCGACCGGCCTCGAGTGCCGACGGGGGGCTCTGCCGAGATGTGGCCAGGGCACCGAGAATCGCGTGATCCTTCCCATGGAGGACCGTTCCGCGATCGCCACGCTGCGACCGTTTTGAGGGGTCGAGGGAGCGCGAGCCGCGCCCGGAGTGTTCACGGTTGACGGAAGATCTTCGAATCCCTATACTCCGAAACTCCGGGCTCTCAAGACTTCACTGTGTCCGGCCTTCCCCCCGAGGGGAGAAAATCCACGCCAAGGAGGTACTTCGTTTCATGTCTTCGACCGAGGAGAAACAGGAATCAACTATGTCCGAGGCCGCCCTGGAGGCGGCCGAGGGCAAGCAGGCCAGCGATCTCAGCTTCGAGGAGCTGGTGGATCTGTACGACGAGAGCCTGCGCAATCTCTCCGAGGGTGAGGTCGTCACCGGCAAGGTCCTCGAGATCACCTCGAATGCGGTGATCGTCGACGTCGGCTACAAGTCCGAGGGGATGATCTCCCACGACGAATTCACCGATCACGAGGGGAACCTGACGGTCGAGCCGGGAGACGAGGTCGAGGTCCTCCTGGAGAGCACGGAGGACGCCGAGGGACACGTCCAGCTCTCCAAGTACAAGGCCGACCGGATGAAGGTCTGGGACGAGATCGAGGCGGCCTACCAGAACGACGAGCCGATCGAGGGACGGATCTCCGACCGGATCAAGGGAGGTCTCACGGTGGACATCGGGGTCCGGGCGTTTCTCCCGGGGTCCCTGGCCGACGTCCGGCCGATCAAGCGTCTCGAGTCCCTGGTGGGCGACACCTACGAGTTCAAGGTGATCAGCCTCGATCGGCGCCGCAACAACGTGGTGCTCTCCCGGAAGGCGGTGCTCGAGAAGGAGCTCCAGGCCAAGAAGAAGGAGACGATCAAGAAGCTGAAGGAGGGTGCCGTCCTCCCGGGCGTGGTCAAGAACATCACCGACTACGGGGTCTTCATCGATCTCGGCGGGATCGACGGGCTCCTGCACATCACCGACATCTCCTGGGGCCGGGTCAACCACCCGTCCGAGCACTTCGAGGTCGGAGAGGAGACGGAGGTCGTCATCCTCAACTTCGATCCCGAGACCGAGCGGGTCTCCCTGGGCTACAAACAGCTCTCCGAGGATCCCTGGACCCTGGTGGACAAGAAGTATCCCGTGGGATCCCGGGTGCACGGCAAGGTGGTCAGCATCGTGGACTACGGAGCCTTCGTGGAGCTGGAGGAGGGCGTGGAGGGACTGATCCACGTCAGCGAGATGTCCTGGACCAAGAAGAACATCTCGCCGTCGAAGATCCTGTCGGTCGGTGACGAGGTGGAGGCGATCGTCTCCGAGCTCGACATGCAGCAGCGCCGCATCAGCCTTTCGCTGCGCATGAC
>JAWVZJ010000209.1:0-5188 GCA_033722255.1 Thermoanaerobaculia bacterium
ACGAACCAGATCTCCCGGCCCAGCTCCCGGTCCCGGAGGATCCGGGCCGTCTCCAACATCGCGGCCACTCCGGAGGCATTGTCGTCGGCGCCGCTGTGGGGCTCTTCCGAATCGGGAGCCAGGGAGCCCGATCCTCCGAAGCCCAGGTGGTCGTAGTGGGCCCCGACCACGATGGCCGGCTCCGGCGGCGCTTCCTCCACCGTCGCCGGGAGACGGCCCAAGATGTTGGCCGACGGGGCCTTCTCGTAGGAGAGCTCGACCGCGACCTCCGCCTCGTGTCCCCCTTCGAACAGCTTCCGTCCCACCTCCCGTTTCAGGACCAGGACCGGGATGCCGGCGTCCCCCCGCTGCTCCACCCGGAGGTCCGGAAAAGGCGCTTCCTCCACCTCTTCTCCCACGGGGAGGTCCACCACCAGCAGGGCCTCGGCCCCGTGCTCCCGGGCGGAGAACGCCTTGGCCCGGAGGTCGCCGTATCGCCGGGCCTTCTCCGGATCCTCGAAGCTCTCCTGCGGAGGGACGAACCGCCGGACCAGGGCGATCTTCCCCTCCAGGTCGATTCCGCCGTAATCGTCCCGATCCAGCTCCGGTGCCACGATGCCGTACCCCACGGGAACCACCTCCCCGGCCGCCTGTCCCGAGGCGGAGAACCCGGTCAATCCGTACTCCTCCTCCGGATCGAGCTCCTCCCCGTCCAGCACGAGCCGGGTCCCGTCCTCCACCTGCACAGCGGTGGGAATCTCCAGGGCCTGCCGATACTCCCCCCCGTAGCCCGGCTCCAGTCCGAGATCCCGGAACCGTGCCTCCAGCCAGTCGGCGGCCCTCTCGAGACCCTCGGTCCCGGCTCCCCGGCCCTGCCGGGCGTCGTCGGCCAGCCAGCGCACGTCGGCAAGGAATCGGTCGGGTCCCCTCTCCGTGAAACGGGGAGGGTGCTCCACCCACCGCGCAACGGCCACGTTGGTCTCGTACGGTCCGCCGGGAAAACGGTTCGTCCCGAAGGCCAGGCGCGTCCCGTCGGGAGAGAACATCGGAAAGCCGTCGAATCCCTCCGTCTCGGTGATTCGCTCCAGCCGGGTGCCCTGGACGTCTACCGCCCAGAGGTCGAACTCCCGGCCCGTCCCGTGCCAGTTGCTGGAAAAGACGATCCGATCCCCGGAAGGGAAGAAGGAGGGAGCGAAGGAGGCTTCGCCGAGGTAGGTGATCTGCCGGGCATCGGTGCCGTCCGCGTTCGCCACCCAGATCTCCAGGTGGCCCGGCTTCACCAGCCCGTCGGCCAGCAGACCTCGGTACTCCTCGAGCTCCTCTCCCCGGGGCCGGGAGGCCCTCCAGACGATTCGGCTGCAATCCGGTGAGAAGAACGCTCCACCGTCGTAGCCCGGTGCCTCCGTGAGCCGCTGAACGTCGGTCCCGTCGGGGTTCATCCGGTAGAGCTCCAGATCGCCGTCCCGGTCCGAGGTGAAGACGATGCTGCCGTCCACCGGACAGACCGTGGCCTCGGCGTCGTAGGCTCGATTCTCCGTCAGTCGAACCGGTTCCTCCCCGGAGGCTCCCTGCATCAGGATCTCGAAGGTGTCGTACACGGGCCAGACGTATCCTCGAGATCGGTCCGGCGGCGGAGGGCACTCCCGTGAGTACGGGGCGGTGGAGGAGTAGAGGATCCTCTCCCCGTCCGGCATGAAGTAGGCGCAGGTCGTCCGCCCTTGGCCGGAAGACACCCGAGTCCGATCGGCATCCTCACCGAGATCCAGGACGTAGATCTGGTCGCAACCACCTTCGGGCCCGGTCCGCTGGAAGACCAGCCGATCACCTTCCGGGGACCAGTAGGCCTCCGCGTTCTCGCCCTCCCGGGTCAGCTGGCGGAGATCCCGGAGGTGGCTCTCCTCGGCCACGCTGGAACCGGTCATCGCGAGTGTCGCGAGGACTATCCAGACCAATACCGCCAGGGTGTCGCACCGCCCCTGCTCCTTCTCGTCGATCTCCATCTCCTCCTCCATATCCTTCCCCCTTGACTTCTCCTCCGAAGTCTCTCGGTCCCTTCTTTCCATCCCGAATCTATCCGGATCGAGGGGCTCTCGCCACGCGAATCCTGGAATCCTGCACGGTCCGCGGCTCACTCGGTGCATCCGAACCGCGAAAGAATGGACCGATCATTCAATGGCTCGGCAATGGCTCGGGGCCGGCCCTCCAGTCGCCTCGGACCTCAGAACCGGGGCAGGGACCCCAGCAGGTACTTCAAGTCGTCGTCGCTCCAGCGCAACCCACCCCCGATGAACGCCCCCCGGAACTCGTCCACCAGCGGGTCATCGTACCCGGCCAGGAGATAGAGGTTCCCGTCCAGCGCCAGTCCAGCGGAGAACCGCAGGTGGGGATCCCGATTCTCCAGCCGGTCGAAATCGAAGGCCTCCAGGCTCAACCACCAGCGCCGCTCCGGGGCGTACTCGAACTCGAGACCGAACCGGGATTCGATGAGGCCGGTCCAGACGCTGAGATCGCGATGGAGGGGGAGCCCGTACAGGGCGGTGAAGGTGATGTCGTCCTCGATGGTGACCGTCTCCACCGTCTCGGTGGTCTCCGTTCCGTCGGGGGCCACCGTGGTGACGATCCGGGTCTCCCTTTCCTCCTTCCCCCGGGGATCGTCCACGACCCCGAGGCGGTACCGGTGATCGGTGGAGGTCTCCAGGTCGATCTGGAATGCCCCCCGGCTCTCCTCCAGGTTCTCGAAGTACATCCCTTCCATGGCCAGATCCAGCTGGAGCCGCTCCGCTTTCGTCAGAGTCTCGCTCAAGCTCGCGACACCGGTCTGGACCGAGTCCAGGGTCGCCACCAGCTCGCTGTGGGCCTCGTCGCTCTTCAGGAGCTTGCCCAGAGTTCCTTCTCCGGCCTCGAGACCTCCCGTGATCCGGTTCAGGTCCTCCACGCTCTCCTGGAGGCCCGAGGTGACCTCGGCCATGGAGTCGACGCTGCGGCGAACCTGTCCCCGATTCTCCTCCACCACCGCCTGGACCGACACCACCAGCCCCTCGAGCTGGTCGGCGAGGCGGGGCAGCTCCCGGGCCAGGGTCGTGCTCACCCGATGGAAGTTCGCCATGGTGGTCTCGAGCTCCGAGCGGTTCTGGGCCAGGAGGTCTTGGAGCTGTGAGGTCGTTCCCTGGAGATTCACCAGGGTCTGGGCCAGGGGCCCCCGGGCCGGAGCATCCCCGGTGAGCTGGGCCGTCACTTCCTGCAGCGAGCCCCCGAGCTGTCCCAGCGACGAGATCACCTGATCGATCCCCGGAGGGGCTTCCCCCGGGATCCGGGCCTTCTCCGGAAGAGGAGGGGCGTCCTCCGGGCCGGGGACGAGCTCCACGAATTTGTCTCCCAGCAGGCCCATGTTCGCCACCCGGGCCACCGTCCCCTCCGTTAGGGGAACCTCCTCCTCCAGGAGCAGGGTCACCAGGGCGGTCCGCCCGTCCAGCCGAATACCGTCCACCCGTCCCACCCGGACTCCGGCCATCCGGATCGGCGCCTGGTCGTCGAGCCCCACCACGGTCTCGAACTCGGCCACGATTCGTCGCCCCTCGGGTCCGAAGAGGCGGAGATCCTCCGACTCGATGATCAGGTAGCCCACGACCACCAGGGCCGCGGTCATGAAGATACCCAGCTTGACGGTGTTCGGCATGATCAATCCTCGGTCAGGGGTCCCTCGGCCTTCCGTTCCAGAAACTGACGAACCCTGGGGTCGTCGAGTCGTCGGAATTCGTCCGGAGAAGCCAGGGCGATGATACGACCGTCGTGGAGCATACCGATCCGTTCTCCGACTCGGAAGGCGCTCGTCATGTCGTGACTGATCATCACCGTCGTCGCGTGGAGCCGATCCCGCATCTCCAGGATCAACTCGTCGATGACGGCGGAGATTACCGGGTCGAGTCCCGTGGTCGGCTCGTCCAGGAGGAGGATCTCGGGCTCCAGGGCGATGGCTCGGGCGAAGCCGACTCGCCTCCGCATCCCTCCGGAGAGCTCCGAGGGCATCTTCTCCTCCGCCCCCTCCAGCCGGACCATCTCCAGACACTCGGCCACCCGCTCCCGGATCTCCCCCTTCGCCCTCCGGGCACGGCGGAGCGGAAACGCGATGTTCTCCCACACGGTCATGGAGTCGAAGAGGGCCCCCTCCTGGAACGACATGCCGAACCGGAGCCGGAACCGGGTGATCTCCCGAAAATCCAGGGAGGCGAGATCCACCCCGTCGACCTCCACCGTCCCCGCATCCGGCTCCAAGAGCCCGATCATGTGCTTCAACAACACGCTCTTCCCCACCCCGGAGCCGCCGATGACGGCCAGGGAATCTCCCTCGCCGATCTCCAGATCGATCCCCCGGAGCACCGGATGGCCGTCGAAGCTCTTTTCGACCCCCCGGAGACGGATCTTGGTGCCGTCGGTCCCCGTCATCGGAAGAGAATCTTCGTGAGGAAGAAGTCGGAGATCAGGATGGAGAGACTGGCGATCACCACCGAGCGGGTGGTGGAGCGTCCCACGCCCTCGGCTCCGCCCCGGGTGTGGTACCCCTGCTGGCAGCCGACCATGGCGATGAGCAGGCCGAAGACGGCGGCCTTGATCAGGCCCGAGCTGATGTCGTCGAACTGGAGGTACTGGAAGGTGTTGTCCATGTAGGTCACGGGATTCGCCCCCAGGAGGATCACCGCCACCAGATATCCGCCCAGGATCCCCACTCCGTCCGCGAGACCGACCAGGAGGGGAACCATGATCGTCGCCGCCCAGACCCTCGGCACCACCAGGTACTGGATCGGATCCGTGGCCAGGGTCTCCAGGGCGTCGATCTGCTCCGTCACCCGCATCGTCCCCAGCTCGGCGCCCATGGCCGAGCCGCTCCGCCCGGCCACCACCAGCCCTCCCAGGACGCAGGCCAGCTCCCGGACCATGGAGAGGGCGACCAGGGAGCCGACGTATCCCTCGGCGTGGAACCGCTGGAGAGTGTTGAAGGTCTGGAGAGCCATGACCATCCCGGTGAACAGCGCCGTGATCAGGACCACCGGTGTGGAGTTGACCCCGACCCGGACCATCTGCTTGGCCAGCTCCCGGAGGTCGTAGGGCGGCCGCACCGTCCACACGATCGTCTTCCAGAGCATGTCGAAGAACCGACCGACCTCCAGAAAGAAGCCGGAGCCCGGGAAGGTGGCCGATCCCTTCATCGGAT
>JAWVZJ010000210.1:0-5183 GCA_033722255.1 Thermoanaerobaculia bacterium
CTTCCGGTCCCGGAGCTCCTCCCCTCACCCGACGAAATCCCGGACGCGGATCCCCGGGGCCTTTGCCGGGATCTTCCGGAGAGCCCGCTACCGTCCGGGGCGCCCGGGGAGCGACGTCGGCTCCGGCACCGGCCCGTCTCCCCCCAGATCCTCCAGGGCGATCTTCTTGGAGAAGAAGTCCAGGAGGTCCTTGAGCGTCAGGATTCCCACCAGCTCCTCCCCCTCCACCACCATGAGCCGCGAGGTCCCCTCCCGGCTCATCCGGGACAGGGCCTCCATGGCGTCCTCGTCGGCGGCCACCGTGTTCCCGGCCCCGCACTGCTTCAATATGGCGCCCACGCTCTGGCGATCCCACTCCTCCCGGGGGAGCTGCTGGACCTCGTCGGTGGTGACGCAGCCCACGAGACGCCCGTCGTCTACGACGGGGAACATCGGGTAGTGGTACTCGTAGATGTAGTCCTCCACCAGCTCCCGGACCGACAGCGACCGGGGAACGGTGATCGGCTCGTCCTCCATGAACCGCCGCACCGGCTCCCCCTCCAGGGCCTGCCGGAGGAGCACCTGCCGGTAGGACATCCGCGCCGCGCCCCGGAGGAAGAGACCCAGGATGAACCACCAGATCCCCCCGACGAGGTTGCCCGTCAGGGCGCTGATCAGACCCAGGACGATGAGAGCCACCCCGAACCCGGAGCCCACCTGGGAGGCGATCCGACTCGCCTCCCGGAGGCTCCCCTTCGTCTTCCAGAGGATCGAACGCAGCACCCGGCCTCCGTCCAGGGGAAAGCCCGGGATCAGGTTGAAGAGCGCCAAGACCACGTTGATGAAGGCCAGGTACCCGAGGACCACTCCGGCCTCCTTCGACCAGTACGGCAGGGCGCCACCGAGGAGCTCGAAGCCCCAGAAGACCCCGGCGATGACCACGCTGGCGATCGGCCCGGCGATGGCCACCTGAAACTCCGCCTTCGGGCTCGGGGGCTCGTCCCTCATCTCCGCCACGCCGCCGAAGATGAAGAGGGTGATCCCCTCCATCTCCACCCCGTGTTGCCGGGCCATCAGGGAGTGGGAGAGCTCGTGGAAAACCACCGAGGCGAAAAGCCCCAGGGCCCCGAAGGCTCCCATCACCCAGTAAGTGGTCGTGGTCAGATCCTCCGCCACCATCGGGAAATACCCGGTGGCCAGACTCCAGGTGATCAGGATCGCCAGCAGGAACCAGCTGGAATCGATCCGGATCTTGAACCCGAAGATCTGGAACAGCTCGAAGCGCTTTCCGAACATGGTCTCTCTCCCCCGAGAAGTCTACCTTGCAACAACGGTTCCTGCCGTCGAAACGGCGTCCGTCAGAGCGATCCCCGGGGAGCGATCCACTCCACCGGCTGTCCGGTGATCTCGGCGATCCGATCGTAGTCCTCGTCGTAGTGCCAGACCACGGCCCCCGCTGCCTCCGCGCTGGCGGCGACGATCAGATCGGGGATCTTGACGCTCCGGTGGTGGAGTCCCCCTTTCCGGGCGAGCTCCGCCTGGACCGCCAGGGCTCGCTCGAGCTGCTCCTCGCCGCAGGGAAGTTGCCGGACAGCCAGGAGCTCGGCGGCCAGCTCCTCGTAATCCTCGGCCCTCCGGGCGGAATAGAGGATCTCCAGCCGGACCTGGGCACACGTGGCGAGGGTGTCGTCCATCAATCGTCTCTTCCAGGCGGCGGCGACCTCGGGAGCCTCGGCGCGATGCCAGGCGCTCGTGTCCGCCAGGTAGAGAATCATCGCTCCCACCGGCGACTCTCGTCCAGGATCTCCTCCCCACGGTCGATTCCCTCACCGGAGGAGATCCTCTCCGCCAGTCGGCTCCGCAGCTCGGCCCGGATCACTTCGGCCAGGGCCCGGTCCACGGTGTCCTTGATCCCGGTGGTGCCCAACACCCGCCGGGCCCGGGCCAGCTTCTCCTCGTCGATCTCCAGCGATGTGCGCTTCATGGAGACATCATAACACCAAGAAACAGGCTCCGAGTATGCTCAAAGTCTCAGAGGGATATATACTAGCTCCGGGTCGAATCTCAGAGTCGAGCGAAACACCTCCATCCATCCCGCCGCTCCGACGGAGACCGTGACCAAACCCCTGTCGAAAAGATCATCGAGCGTCTCCACGGTTCTCCCCCTCGAACGTGGAACGATCGGCGTCTCGGCTCTTTGCACCGACCTGGGCGCTCGACCTCTCCTATAATGCTCGAGACGAGAGAAGCACCCCGCTCATCGGAGGGATCATCGAGGGAGAACGGGAGGCGACGGACGGCGATGAAGGAGCGTAGCCGCCAGGGAGAGGCCCAGACCAAGATGCCTCTACGGAGCCCAAAGTGACCGGAGAGCCTCTCTGGCCCCTCCTCGTCTACGGCCTCCTGGTGCTGGGCGTCGTGGCCGGAATGATCGGGGTCTCCTGGCTCCTGGGGGAGCGGCACCGGGAACCGGCCACCGACGAGACCTACGAGTCGGGGATCGCCTCCACCGGGACCGCGCGGAACCCGTTCTCTCTCCACTTCTACCTGATCGCCGTCTTCTTCGTGATCTTCGACCTGGAGGCGGTCTTCCTCTTCGCCTGGGCGATCTCCGTGGAGAAGGCCGGCTGGGTCGGCTTCGTCGAGATCCTGGTCTTCGTGGGAATCCTGCTCGCCGCCCTGGTCTACCTCTGGCGGGTCGGGGCCCTGGACTGGGGCACGATCCGGCATCTGAAGGAGAAGGGCCTGCGGAAGGAATTCTCGCCGTGACAGAAGTCTCTCCGGAACCTCGGCCTCGTGGCGATGACCGCTCTCTCGGCGAGAAGCGCCCCGAACCGCGGAGGGATCTCCCCGAGGACCCCATCCCCTCGATCGCGGAGCGCATCGAGTGACGACGCCCCTTTCTTCCCGGCCAGGGAATCATCAGCCGAGGCCGGGCCGTCGTGGGCCGCACCCGAGGAGACCGTCTCCGTGAAGTGGTGGCTCAGCCGGCCGGAGGAGCCGGGGACCGCGGCCCAGGGACCGGGGCCGGAACCAAGCCCGGACCCGGCCATCGACGAGGCCTTCCAGAGGTCGGTGGCCCTGGCCCGACTCCAGGACTTGATCGCCTGGGGTCGCAAGTCCTCGATCTGGCCCTTCAACTTCGGCCTCTCCTGCTGCTTCGTGGAGATGGCCACCAGCCTCACCAGCAAGTACGACGTGGCCCGCTTCGGGGCCGAGGTGATCCGGGGGACCCCCCGGGAGGCCGACGTGATCGTCATCGCGGGGACGGTGTTCCGGAAGATGGCCCCGGTGATCCGGCGACTCCACGAGCAGATGATGGAGCCCCGGTGGGTGATCTCCATGGGCTCCTGCGCCAACTCCGGGGGGATGTACGACATCTACAGCGTGGTCCAGGGGGTGGACAAGTTCCTCCCCGTGGACGTGTACGTCCCCGGCTGCCCGCCCCGGCCCGACGCTTTCCTCCAGGGCCTCACCCTGCTCCGGGAGGCGGTGGGCAAGGAGAAGCGCCCCCTGGGCTGGTGGATCGGACCCCAGGGGGTCCAGAAGGAGCCGATGCCCTCCCAGCGGGACCTGAAGCGGGAGATGCGGAAGAAGGTCACGACGTTGAAGACGCCGGACGAGATCTAGGACACGGATCGATGGAGAAACGGCAGACAAATGGGAGCTACGCCGCTTCGTCGATCCTCTTCCCCCTCCTGGAGACCGGGGATCTCGCAGGATAGGAAATGCCAGTACCCGTCCAGCAGTCCCTCACCACCGCCTTCCCGGATCTGGAGCTCCGGGAGCAGGAGACCCGGGACGAGATCGAGACCTGGTGGATCCCCCCGGATCGCGTCGTGCCGATCCTCCGGCACCTGAAAGAGGAGATCGACGAGCCGTTCCCCATGCTCTACGACCTGACGGCCATCGACGAGCGGTGGCGGGAGTCCCGGAACGGCCAGCCCGCCAGCGACTTCACCGTGGTCTACCACCTGCTGTCCTTCGACCGGAACCGGGACCTGCGGCTCAAGACGGGGCTGGTGGGAGAGAAGCCCTCCCTGCCCACCGTCACCGGGGTCTGGCCCGCCGCGAGCTGGTACGAGCGGGAGGTCTGGGACATGTTCGGGGTGGGTTTCGACGACCATCCCCACCTGGAGCGGATCCTGATGCCCCGGACCTGGGACGGCCACCCCCTGCGGAAGGAGCACCCGGCCCGGGCCACGGAGATGGAGCCGTACACCCTGCCCGACGACGTCCAGGAACGGGAGCAGGAGGTGCTGCGCTTCGAGCCGGAGCGGTGGGGGCTGGAGCGGAAGCACGGGGACACCGAGTTCCTCTTCCTGAATCTCGGCCCCCAGCATCCCGGGACCCACGGGGTACTCCGGGTCGTCCTCCAGCTCGACGGGGAGGAGATCGTGGACGCGGTGCCGGAGATCGGCTTTCACCACCGGGGCGCCGAGAAGATGGCCGAGCGCCAGACCTGGCACACCTACATCCCCTACACCGACCGGGTGGACTACCTGGGCGGGGTCCTCAACAACCTCCCCTACGTCCTGGCGGTGGAGAAGCTGGCCGGGATCGAGGTCCCGGAGCGGGCCCGGATGATCCGGGTCATGCTCTGCGAGCTGTTCCGGATCTCCAGCCACCTGGTCTGGTACGGCACCTTCGCCCAGGACGTAGGGCAGCTCTCCCCGGTCTTCTACATGTTCACCGACCGGGAGAAGATCTTCGACGTGGTCTCCGCCATCTGCGGCGGCCGGATGCACCCGAACTGGTTCCGGATCGGCGGCGTGGCCCAGGATCTGCCGGAGGGATGGGAGGCGCTGGTCCGGGAGTTCCTCGAGATCATGCCGGAGCGCCTGGCGGACTACGACAAGATGGTCATGGCCAACAGCCTCTTCCAGGGCCGGACGAAGGGGATCGGGGCCTACACCCTGGAGGAGGGGATCGAGTGGGGGGTGACGGGACCGGGGCTGCGGGCCTGCGGGCTGGAGTGGGACTTCCGGAAGAAGCGGCCCTACAGCGGCTACGAGGATTTCGATTTCGAGATCCCCACCGCCGAGGCCGGAGACAGCTACGCCCGGGCCGAGGTCCGGGTGGAGGAGATCCGTCAGAGCCTCCGGATCGTGGAGCAGTGCGTGGAACGGATGCCCGACGGACCGATCAAGTCGGACCATCCCCTGACCACGCCGCCCCGGAAGGAGCGGACGATGAAGGACATC
>JAWVZJ010000211.1:0-5161 GCA_033722255.1 Thermoanaerobaculia bacterium
CCTGGCCATCGCCGCCTATTTCGATTCCGAGGACCTGAACCAGCTTTCCGACTTCTTCTTCAAGCA
Source organism: Thermoanaerobaculia bacterium (assembly GCA_033722255.1). Classification (GTDB taxonomy): domain Bacteria; phylum Acidobacteriota; class Thermoanaerobaculia; order Multivoradales; family JAIOJS01; genus JAWVZJ01. The sequence goes on from JAWVZJ010000211.1 coordinate 67, forward strand.
GGCCGACGAGGAGCGAGAGCACGCGATGAAGTTCTTCCACTTCATCCTCGAGGCCGGTGGCCGGGTCAAGCTGCCGGAGATCCCGGCTCCCCAGAGCGAGTTCTCCTCCGCCACGGAGTGCGCGGAGCTTTCCCTGGAGTGGGAGGAGGAGGTCACGGAGCAGATCAACCGGCTGGTCGAGATCGCCCGGGCCGACGACAACTACGCGGCCGAGAACTTCCTCGATTGGTTCGTCACCGAGCAGGTGGAGGAGGTCAACACCATGTCCCGGCTCATCTCCGTGATCGAGCGGGCCGGCGACCAGCTCCTCCTGGTGGAGGAGTACCTGGCCCGGGAGGGCCACCCCGAAGACGGCGGCTGAGCCCGCAGGAGGTCAGTTCGCCGGGCCCGGGAGCATCGCCTCCGCGATGGCCATCGCGTTGAGGGCGCCGCCCCGGGTCAGGTTGTCCATCACGCTCCAGAGCCAGACGACCTCGGGTCTATCCTCCCCTCCGGAGGTGAGGCGATCGATCAGCACCTCGTTCCTGGTGGCTCCCCCGACGGGGCTCAGGGGCTGATCCGGATCGTCCCAGGCCATCACGTGGGGCGCCGATTCCAGGATCTCCTGGATCTCCTCGACCTCCACCGGTCCGTCGAACCGGAGCTCGGCGGAGGCGGAGAGACAGTGGAAGACTCCGGTCTGGACGAGCTGGACCTGGATTCGAGGGGCCCTCTCCCCCCAGAGGAATCGGAAGGTCGAGCCCAGCTCCTCCGGTCTCCGGTGGGTCGGAAAGAGGTTGAAGGCGGCCTGGTGGGGAAGGGCGTCGGTGGCCTCCACCGGCTCGAAGCTCAGGAGATCCCGGCTCTGTTCCAGGAGCTCGTCCAGGGCCGCTCCCGGGAGCATGGAGACTGGCTGGAGGACGGTGGCCGTGAGCTCCTCCAGGCCGTGCTCGAGGAGGGGCTGGACCAGGTGGGCGACGTGGACCACCGCGGGGTGGGGGCTGACCACCAGGTCCGCGGCGGCCGCGTCGTCGAGATTGACGCCGTCCACGATCTCCACCGCTCCCTCCGGAGGCTCCTGCGGCGCGACCAGGATCGTCCGGACGCCGGCGGGAAGTTGATCCAGGATCTCGTCGAGATTCGGGACCGCGCCCGCCACGAAGACCAGGTCCACGTCGGATAGACCCCGGGGCTCGAAGCGTTGCACCATGCCCGCGCCCCGGAACTCGGCCAGGGTTCCCACCGCGTCCTCGTCGGTAGTGTAGAGCTCGAGCTCGTCGCAGAGGTCCGGCCGCTCGGCCAGACACTCCCGGAGCTCTTCGCCCAGGAGGGTGGTGGGGAACAGGAGGGCGCAGCTTTTCATCGGCTTCGGGTGGGGATGATCACGATTCGAGGGACTCGGTGGAGCGGGAAGGGCTCCGGCGGAGGCGGCCCCAAGTCCAGGCCAGGGGTCCGGAGGCAGTATAGGCGATGGCCAGGGTCACCAGGACCGGCTTCGGCTTGTAGAGGACCAGGACGAGGACGGCGGCCAGGGGGACCGCGATCCGGTAGCTCTGGCGTCGCCGGAGGTTCAGCTGCTTGATGCTCCGGTAGCGGAAGGTCGAGATCATCAGGCTCCCGACCACGAAAAGAACCACCAGGACGCCGATCTCGACCCACGGGCGCCAGGTGGCCTCGGGATCGAAGAGGAGGATGGCCGCCACGGTCCCGGCGGCGGCGGGGGTGGGAAGACCCGCGAAATATCGGGAGTCCACGATCCGGGTCTGGATGTTGAAGCGGGCGAGTCGGGTGGCGCCGCAGACCACGAAGAAGAAGGGGACGAGCCACCCGATCCGATCCAGATCCCGGAGCCCCCAGAGGTAGGTGAGCAGGGCGGGGGCCGAGCAGAAGGTCAGCACGTCGGCCAGGGAATCGAACTCCCGGCCGAAGGCGCTTTCGCTGCCGGTGAGCCGGGCCAGGGCGCCGTCCAGGGCGTCGAGGATGGCGGCGGCGAAGATCATGAGAGCGGCCCGGTCGAACCGTCCCTGGAGACCCTCGACGAGGGCGAAGAAGCCGAGGAAGATGTTCCCCATGGTGAAGAGGGAGGGGAGCACAGACATCCCCCGACGGAGCCGTCCTTCCGGTCGGTCCACCTTCGTTGCCGTCACGGGCCCGAGTCGCCGGGACGGGCGACGGGGGTCTCGCCGTTTCGAACCCGATCCCCCCTGGAGACGAGGACCTCGTACTCTCCGGGGACCAGGAGATCCACCCGGGAGCCGAACTTGATCAGCCCCAGGGACTCTCCCCGCCGGACGGTCTGTCCCGGTACCAGGCGACACACGATCCGCCGGGCCAGCAGACCGGCGATCTGCCGGATGCCGACCCGGTCCCCGTCCGCCCGCTCCAGGATGGTGAGATGGGATTCGTTGACCCGGTCGGCGTGCTCGAAGAAGGCGGCGATCTTCCGGCCCGGCCGGTGCCGGGAGGTGACCACGACCCCGCTCGCGGGGACTCGCTGGACGTGGACGTCGAAGACCGACAGGAAGGTGACGATCCTCCGACAGGGAGTGTCGCCGAGGGCGGGGACTTCCACCGTGTCGATCGCCGTCACCCTTCCGTCGGCGGGAGCGAGGACGATCTCCTCCTCTCCTTCGAACTGTCGCCTCGGATCCCGGAAGAACAACAGGATCCCGATCCCCGCGACCAGGGCCCCGATCGCCTTCCGGGGCCGCCCCTTCAGCAGGAAGAAGAGGGCCAGAAGAGGAAAGGGGAGGACGAAGGGCCAGGCTTCCGGGGCGACACGCATCTCTGGGGATCCCACTCCCGAATCCTACCAGTGCGGGTCCGTCTTCCGGCTCAGCCCCGGGATGGAGTCTGACGCTCCGTCCGATCCCCACGCGTCGGGAGGACTCCGCTCCTGTCATCTGCCTGGAAGACCGGATCCGCCGGGAGGAATGACTCATCCCTCCCCGATCCCCTCGATGGTGCCGTGGATCGGGGGTCGAAGATCGGGGGACTGTCGGTGGTCGCCCGGGCCCGGGCCGGACCTGGGCGGATTTCGGCTGGAGTCCTAAGCGGTGGCCCGGGCGCTCTCGTGCTGCCGCATCTTGAACAGCATCTGGTCCTTCAATCTCAGCTTCTCGTGCTTGATACGCTTGAGCTCGATCTCGTCTTCCTGGGACAGCAGGGATCGGGAATAGAGGCCTTCCAGCTTCTCCTCGAGCTTCTGGTGCTGCTCGTGGAGCTGCCGGAAATCGCTGTCGTTTTCGATCAGCTCATTTTTCAGCGCATCGGTGGCCATGGGCACGGATCCTCCTTCGAGTGGCGACCGCTCGTTCGGAGCGGCACCGGTTCGTGATCTGATGGGGTCGGGACTGCGCGAGATTCGATCGGGACTGCTGGCGGACGGACGAGCGATGGTCGCCTCGGGGTCACCGGGCCTCCGGAGACCTTCCGGATGCGACCCCGCCTGGGCGAGGTGAGACACCCGATCGGTGGCCGCGGTTGAGAACGGTTCGAGTCATCCTGTCCGTGATCCGAGCGTAGCACCGGGGACGGGATCGTGCAACCCGCCGATCGGGGATGCGATACCGGTCGGCTACGGGGCCGGAGCCGGCGGTCCCGGACGGGTCCGTTCAGAGGTCCGCCGAGGGTTCTGGGCAAAGGTTCCGGGGTCCCGGATCACCCCGCCGGTCGCGGGAAGAAGCCCGGTCACTCTCGGCCTCGGGGAAGGGAGGCCCGACACGGCCCATCCGAGGGTCCCTCGGGGCCGTCCGTCCCGCGTCCTTCTCCGTCGTTATCCCAGCCAGTCTCTATCCCAGGACGCTCTTCGGCTTCTCCGGACGACTCACGGGGGGACGGGCCAGATAGAGGGGCTGGCTCAACCGAGAGGCATCCCAGGTGAGGCGGGAGCCGGGAATCCCGCAGGCCACCCGGGCCAGGGGAGGCGGCTCGATCCGTTCGGTCTCCGGAAGGGCCTCGGTGAGATCCTCCACCCCGTAGCCCACCACCCGCTCGGGCTCGAGAGAGGCGAGCTCGGAACGAGCCATCCGGGCCGGTTCGGCATCCGGCTCCGGAGGCTTACCCGTGAAGAGCTGGACGAACCAGTCCTCTCGGAGGGCGTGGACCACGCTCAGGGTCCGGCTGCCCGGTTCGGGTGCCCAGGCCAGGACCTCCAGGGTCGAGAGGGCCGTGGCCGGCACCCCGGTCGCCTGATGGAGACCGAGGGCCGTGGCCAGGCCGATCCGGAGCCCGGTGAAGCTCCCCGGTCCCCGGAGGGCGACGATCCCGTCGAGCTCTGCCACGGAGACTCCCGCCGCCCGACAGCACTCGTCGAGGGCGTCGATCAACCGTCGGGACGACTGCCGCTGGGGGAAGGTGATCTCGGCCCGGACCTCGTCCTCGTCCCCCGTGGCCACGCTGACCATGGGAGACGAGGTGTCGAGCACGAGTCGGAGAGCCATGGAGAAAGGGTATCCCGTCGACCGATTCCCGGCCCCGGTCAGGGCGAGCCATCTCGGATTCTGTACGAGGCGGATCCCTGAGGAGCCATCTCATGCCTCAATTCGGACAGCTCGTGGCGTCCTCCGCGGTATAGACGATCCCGGCGATCTTCCACGCGCCGTCTCCGGTCTCGACGAGGGAAAACGCATCGATCCCGCAGTGTCTGAGCTCCCCGTCCACGTGGAACTCGTACGGGGCCCATACGACGGCGATCGGTCCGTGAACGAGAACGGTCGGCTCCCGTAGCCGCTCGGCATAGTCGCCGGAGCCTTCCTCGACTCCCTGCACGATCTCACCGTGAGAGGAGCTGCGCAGGACGACGTCTTCGCCTCCGGTCTCGACGCGGTGAAAGACACCCTCTTCGGTCATCAGCTCCCGAGTGGCGTCTGCGTCGTGGGAGGTGAGGGCATCCAGAAAACGCTCGACCACGGCGAGCACGGCCTCTTCTTCCTCGGAGTGCTCGGGCGAGTCTGCTGCGAGTGCAGGGGAAGGGACCAACAGAAGTCCGAGACCGAGGATGGTGAGGGCGACACGCGACAGCCCTTTCCTCATGGTCCGATCCTACCCTCGCGACGAGATCTCCGGGGACCGTCCGGGTGCGCTTCCTCCCCTTGGCCGGACAGTTCCGAGTCTC
>JAWVZJ010000212.1:0-5141 GCA_033722255.1 Thermoanaerobaculia bacterium
CCCCGACGACCCGGAGCAGACGGAGCACATCGCCAACGACTGTGGCGCCAAGATCCTCTTCGTCCACACTCGGGAGCGTCTCGAGGCCTTCCTGAAGCTCCGGGACGAGCTCGACGCGGCGGAGGAATTCGTTCTCATCGACGATGAGGCCGAGCCGGGCGACGGCTACCGCACCTTCGAGGAGCTTCTGGAGGAGGGAACCGGAGCCGACCCGGACGACTTCAACCGGCAGGCCCGGTCCGCCGAGCCGGACGACCTCGCCACCTTCATCTACACCAGCGGGACCACGGGGCTTCCCAAGGGCGTCATGCTCTCCCACTGGAACATCGCCTCCAACGTCCAGAATGCTCTTCAGATGATGGACATCGAACCCGATCAGACGGCCCTCTCCTTCCTGCCCCTCTCCCACTCCTTCGAGCGAACCGTCGACTACATCTACTTCTATCGGGGTGTCTCGGTGGCCTACGCGGAATCGATCGAAGCCCTGGGAGAGAACCTGATGGAGGTCCGTCCCCACCTCTTCGTCTCGGTGCCCCGGGTCTACGAGAAGCTCCTGGGCAAGATCTACGAAGGAGCGCAGGCCTCCCCGCTGAAAAAGAAGCTCCTGGACTGGGCGGTGGACACGGGGCGGAAGGCCCTACCCCATCGGCTCCGCCAGGAAAGCCCCCCTGGCCTCCTCGGGATCCAGCTGGCCCTGGCCGACAAGCTCGTCTTCGGCAAAGTCCGGAAAAAGCTCGGCGGTCGCTTCGAATTCGCGATCTCCGGTGGGGCTCCCCTGGGGAAGGAGCTGGGAGAGTTCTTCTGGGGCGCAGGATTCCCGATCTACGAAGGATACGGGCTCACCGAGACCTCTCCCGTCCTCACCGTGAACTCTCCGGACCGGGTCAAGCTCGGAACGGTGGGTACCGCCGTGCCGGAGACAAAGCTGGAGATCGCCGACGACGGCGAGATCCTCGCCCGGGGACCCCAGGTGATGCAGGGCTATTACAACCTTCCCGACGCCACGGCGGAGGCGATCGACGATGCCGGCTGGTTCCACACCGGCGACATCGGACAGATCGACGAAGAGGGTTTTCTCTCCATCACCGACCGGAAGAAGGAGATCATCGTCAACGCCTACGGCAAGAACGTTCCCCCGGCGAAGGTCGAGAATGCCGTCAAGAACAGTCTCTACGTTTCTCAGGCCGTCGCCATCGGCGACAAGAAGAAGATGATTGCCGCCCTCGTCGTTCCCGACTTCGACGCCCTCGAGAGCTGGGCCGGCAGCCAGGGGATCTCCTTCCAGGACCGGGAAGAGCTCCTGGAGAGCGAACAGGTCCAGAAGCTGTTCGAAGAGGAGATCGAGCAAGCCAACGAGAAGCTCGCCCACTACGAAGAGGTGAAGGCATGGACGCTCCTCGCCGAGGAGTTCTCCATCGAAGGCGGTGAGCTCACCCCCACCCAGAAGGTCAAGAGGCGGGTCATCGACGAGAAATACGAGGAAGAGATCGACCGCATGTACGAGCGGGCCGAGGCCCGCCACGGCTGATCCCTTCGAAAGGAGTCCCCGTGTCCGAATGCTTCGAGCTGAATGTCGGCCAGAACGGCCTCGCCACCCTGACTTTCGATCTCCCGGGCAAGAGCGTCAATCTCCTGGGTACCGAGGCCATGGACGAGCTCGAGGAGAGGATCGTCCAACTTCGGGACCGTGACGACATTTCGGTGCTGGTCCTCCTGTCGGGCAAGAAGACCAACTTCATCGCCGGGGCCGACGTCGAAGAGATCCGCGGCGTGGAGGACCCGAACGAGGCCGAGCAGGGTTCCCGCCGCGGGCAGCAGGTCTTCGAAGCCTGGGAGAATCTTCCCTTTCCCACGGTGGCCGCGGTCCGGGGAACTTGCATGGGAGGAGGCACGGAGCTCGCCCTGGCCTCCACCTTCTTCGTCATCAGCGACTTCGAAGGGACCAAGATCGGGTTGCCCGAGGTCAAGTTGGGAATCGTGCCGGCCTGGGGAGGATGCACCCGGATGCCCCGGAGGATCGGGATCCAGTCCGCCCTCAACCTCATCCTGGCCGGGAAGACGGTCCGTCCCCGGAAAGCCCTGAAGATCGGTCTCGCCGACGCCCTTCTTCCGGATGCCCAGTTCCTGACCCAGGTCCGGGACTTCGCCCTCGCCCGACGGGACCGGAGGACCAGGGAATCGGAACGGCCGGATCTGACGGAGCTGCTGCTGGAGAAAAATCCCGTGGGGAGGAAAATCCTCTTCGATCAGGCCCGGAAGCGGACTCTGGGAAAGACCGGTGGCCACTACCCCGCACCGCTCCGGGCCCTGGAGGTCGTCCGAATCGGAATCGAAGAGGGTCGTACCGCCGGCTTCGAAGCCGAGGCCCGGGCCGTCGGGGAGCTGGCCACCTCCCCGATCTGCAAGAACCTCATCCATCTCTACCAGCTTCGGGAGGGGGCCAAGAAGGGAGGTCTCCTCGGAGACGAGCACGCTCACGAGGTGGGCCAGGTGGCGGTGGTCGGAGCCGGAGTGATGGGCGGAGGGATCGCCCACGTCCTGGCCGAGAAGGCCGGCCTCCCCGTCCGACTCAAGGACATCGAGGCCGATCCCCTGGCCGGAGGCGTCGCCCACGCCTCGAAACGCTTTGCCGAACAGGTCCAGCGAGGTCGCCTGGACGAGCCGGAGGCCGAGCGCCGGCTCTCCCTGATCCGGCCCTCCCTGGACTACAACGGCTTCTCCGATTGCGACCTGATGATCGAGGCGGTGGTGGAGAACCTGGAGGTCAAGCGGGAGGTCTTCGCCGAGGTGGCGGAGAAGCTGCCCCCGGAGGCCATCCTGGCCTCGAATACCTCCTCCCTTTCCATCGACGCCATCGTCCGTGACACTCCGACTCCCTCCCACGGGGTGGGGATGCACTTCTTCAACCCGGTCCACCGGATGCCCTTGGTGGAGGTCGTCCTGGGGGCCCGGACCGAGCCGGTGGCGGCAAACACCATCATCCAGCTCGCCCGGGAGCTGGGGAAGACGCCGGTCCTGGTCAAGGACTCGCCGGGGTTCCTCGTCAATCGCCTCCTCGGCTTCTACATGGTGGAGGCCCTGTGGCTGCTCCAGGAGGGGGTCCGGATCGAGGAGATCGACGGGGCCATCGATCGCTGGGGCATGCCCATGGGGCCGATCGCCCTCATGGACGAAGTCGGGGTCGACATCGCCATCCACGTGGCCGAGATCCTCCACGATGCCTTCGGAGACCGGCTCCCTCTCCCGGCCGGGATGGAGCGGTTGCTCGACGACGATCGCCTCGGTGCCAAGAGCCGCCGAGGCTTTTACATCTACGACGGAGAGGACCGGGACGAGCCCGACGAAGAGATCTACGAGCTCCTGGGAATCGATCCCCTGGAGGAGGACGCGAACCCCTCCGATCTGGTGGACCGAATGATCCTTCCCATGGTCGACGAAGCCGCCCGTTGTCTGGAGGAGGAAGTGGTCCGGAGTCCCGGGGATCTCGATCTGGCCATGGTGATGGGGACCGGCTTCCCTCCCTTCCGGGGCGGGCTCTGCCGCTGGGCCGATCGTCAGGGAGTTTCCCAGGTCGTCGTCGATCTCGACCGACTGGCCACCTCCGTCGGTGACCGGTTCGAAGCCTCCGAAGCCCTCCGGTCGGCGGCCGAGCAGGGAGGATTCTACGAGGCGGACTGGGAGGAGATCGAACGCGAGTAGGGCCGGCTCCTACTCCTTCGCCACCTCCACCAGGACCACCGTGATGTTGTCCAGCCCCCCCTTGGCGTTGGCGTCCTGGACGAGATGACGGCAGGTCACGTCCATGGGGTGTTCGTCCTCCAGCCTCTCCTGGATCTCCTCGTCGGAGAGCATGGTGGTCAGCCCATCAGAGCAGAGCACGAAGAGATCTCCCGGGACCACCTCGATCTCCTCCACGTCCACCACGACCTCGCTCTCTCCTCCGAGGGCCCGGGTCACCACGTTCTTCAACGGATGGGCTCTGGCCTGTTCTGCCGACAGGTAGCCCGCCACCACCTGCTCGTTGACCCAGGTGTGGTCCTGGGTCAGGAGCTCCAGATCACCGTCCCGTAGACGGTAGGCCCGGCTGTCCCCCACGTGGGCCACCGCCGCCGTGGATCCCTTCAGGAGGAAGCCGACCACGGTGGTCCCCATTCCGATCAACGAGCCGTCGTTGCGGATCGCCCGGAGGACCTTGTCGTGGGCCATCCGGATCGCCGTCTTCAGGCGATTCGAGTGTCGCTGGAGGCGAGAGTCGTAGACGAAGGGCCAGGTGGTGTCGTTGTCCGCCGTCTCCTCCACGAACTCCTGGATCGCCTTCACCGCGATCCTGGAGGCCACTTCCCCGTGGTTGTGTCCTCCCATCCCGTCGGCCACCACGAACATCTTGAGCTCGGGATCGATTCCGAAGCAGTCCTCGTTGTGGCTCCGGGCCTTGCCCACGTCGGAAAGTCCACACCCCTTCACCTGCATGATCAGTCACCCATCCTATCGAAGATCCCTCCGAGGAAGGACTTCCTCTTCCCCTCGCCGGTGAGCTCCTCGAGCTCCGCCTTGATCTCCGGATCTTCGCCGCTCCACTGTACCGCCTTCCGGAAGTAGTGGATCGCCCTCTGCCGCTCTCCGGCCCGACGGAAGATCGATCCCGCCAGTCGGAGATAGGAAACCTTCATCGGCTTCAGCTTACAGGCCTTTTCGATCGCCTCCTTCGCCTGGGGAAGATAACGCTCGCCCTCGCTGCAGGCCCGGGCAAGATGGTGCCAGGCCATGGCGTTGTCCGGATCCGCCTCCGTGGCCCGGCGGAAGTTCCCGGCCGCCTCCCGGTACTCCTTCGCCTTGTAGGCCTTCACGCCTCGTTGGAGATAGACCTTGGCCACCTGCTCGGGATCCGCCCCCCTCTTCTCGGGCTGCCGGAGGGCTGCGTCGTGCTCCCGGCGCAGCTCGGGGGTCACCAGGGTGTTGAAGGCCTGGGTGATCTCCTGGAACTCCTTCTCCGCCTCCCTCTTGGCCTCTCCCTGGAACCGATCGGGATGCTTCTCTCGGGTCAGCTCGAGGAATCTTCGGCGAATCTCCTGGGTGGTCGCGTCCCGGGACACTCCGAGGATGGCGTAGAAATCCTTCACGATGGGCTTCGATATGAGTCC
>JAWVZJ010000213.1:0-5129 GCA_033722255.1 Thermoanaerobaculia bacterium
CCGTCCCCTCCCGGCCCCGCTCCCGCAACCGAAGGGCCGGCCCCAGGCCATTGAGCGGTCGTCTTGCCATTTTCATCCTCATGGGTGCCCAAACCAACGCGACGGGCATGCGTGGCTGCTAGAGTCCGCCTCGCTTACCGCTGATCTACGCTTCCGGACGGAGAGACCATGAAGGGACCCCATCAGATCGTTCTCTCGGCCCTGGTCGCCGTCGTCTTCGTGGGCTGCTCGGCTCAGCTCGGGCCCCGGGCGGTCCCGCAGGCGCAGCTCGACTACAACCGGGCCCTGGTCCGATCCTGGGACGAGCAGCTCCTGCTGAACCTGGTCCGGCTCCGCTACCGGGACAACCCGGTCTTCCTCCAGATCAGCTCGGTGCTCACCAAATACTCCTTCGACCTGGGGGCGGGAATCTCCGGAAGCTTCGACTTCGACGGGAACTCCGACGCCGGAGCCAGCGGATCGGTAGGGTACGGCGAGAACCCGACCATCACCTACCGGCCCCTCCAGGGGGACGAGTTCGTCGAGAGCCTCCTGACCCCGATCCGGCCGACCACTCTGGTGCTCCTGTCCCAGTCCGGCTGGAGCATCGAGCGCCTTCTCCTCTGCTGCGTCCAGCGGATCGACGAGGTGGAGAACGCCATCGCCGCCGCCGGCCCCACCCCGGACTACGTGCCGGAGTACGAGAGCTTCCATCGCCTGGCCGGGCTTCTCCGGGAGCTCCAGAAACGGGGCATGGTCCGGGTGTCGCCCACGGAGGAGGGCGAGGTCCGGATCCGGATCCAGGAGGACGAGAGGACGGACGAGATTCGGCAACTCCTCGGTCTGGGACCGGAGACGCTCGACCTCCGGGCCGTCCCCGAGGGCTCCGGAGCGTCCGGTCCCGGCGATCTCGTGGTGGGCGGTCGGTCGCTGCTGGCGGTGATGTTCTTCCTCTCCCAGGCCGTGGAGCCTCCGCCGGCCCATCGTGAGGCGGGCCTGGTGACCCGGACGCTGGACCCGGAGGGCCGGCCCTTCGACTGGAGCCGCGTCACCGGGGAGGTGCTCCGGGTCCGTTCCGCGGGCCGCCGCCCGGATCGGGCCGCCGTCGCCGTCCGCTACCGAGGCCACTGGTTCTACATCGACGACGGAGATCTGAACTCCAAGACCACCTTCAGTCTCCTGAACTACCTCTTCATCCTGAAGTCCGGCGCGAAGGCCGGCGAGGAGCCCCTCCTCACCCTCGGCGTCGGGTGAAGGGAGCCGATCCCGGACCCGGAGGGCCGGCCCGGGACCATCGAACCGGGGCCCGTGGTTTCATCCCGGGATTGTGCCGGGCAGTGCACGGAGGATGTGCGACGGCCGGACCGAGAGGCGTTCCCGGTCAGCCGCCGAAGGAGCCCACGAAGGCGCTCCGCTTGCCGGGGCTGGTCCAACTGGCGCCGAAGGCGCTCCCGGTGTAGGAGTGCTCGGTGGTCGCCGCCGGCTCGACGGTGACTCCGTCCGCCAGGGGCGGGTAGTAGACGAACTCGTTGCCGCAGACGTGGTCCTGGTGGGTCAGGGGCCGGGTGGCGAGCCGGACCACCGTTCCCGCGGCGAGCCGGGCGGAGAGCTCGCCGTCCGTCCGGTCCAGCTCGATCGGCACCGCCTCCACCGAAGAGATCTCTCCGATCACCTCCCCGGCCCTTTCGCGGACGAAGGAGACCAGGGCCTGGCGCTGGGCGGCGTCCGCCCGCTCGTCCACGAAGATCAGAGATCGGGCCGCCACCGGGTTCCGTTCGACGTTCCCGAGAGTCCCGTCGGCCCGGACCACGGCGACCACGGAGAGACCGGCGAGGTTCGAACCCTCCCAGGAGCCGGTGTCCACCGACCAGGCGAGGGTGGCCTCCCGGCCGGTGAGGCCGCTCTCGGAGTTGGCGAAGCAAGGTCCGGTGTAGACGTCCGCCGTCCGGGCCTCCAGATAGTGACCCGAGAGGGTTGCGTGGGCCCCCAGGGGGGCGAAGATCGAAAGCAGTGCGGCGAGGATCGGAATCTTGGACATGAGAAGCCTCCAGGAGTGTCGATGACCGTCGCGACGCGAGGAGCGTCATGCATTGGAACAAGAGAGATCCCTCGATTATTCGCCTGGGTGCCCTCTCCCTTTTCCTCCCTTCGTCCAAGGAGGATCGCAGGGACACTCCGGAATGAGGTCCGAGTCGGGCCGCGGTCTCCCTCCCACTTCCGTACCGGCCGGGTCGCGAGTCTGCCCGATGTACACTTCGGCCATGGCATTGAGAGCAGGCTCGGCTCCGGCGAGACCGGTCGGGACCACCGAGTCGGCGTGGCAGCGTTGGCTGGCTCGCTTGGGCATCGACATGAGACCGGGGGAGGGGCTCCCGGCTGTGCTTCTCTTCACCGCCTTCTTCCTGCTGATGGCCTTCTGGTACACGACGAAGAGCGTCCGCCAGTCCACCTTCATCGAGTCCCTCGGAGCCGCCATGCTGCCGGTGGCCTATCTCCTGGTCGCCGTCTGTTCCTACCCGCTCCTCCGGCTCTACAGCCGTCTCGCCGATCGGATGCCCCGGACCCGCCTGGTCGTGGTGACCAGCCTCGTGATCGCCCTTTCTATGGGGCTCTTCTGGTGGCTCTACCAGTTTCCCTGGAGCTGGGTCCCGATCGCCTTCTACGTCTGGGTTTCCCTGGTCATCGTGATGATGGTGAGCCAGTTCTGGTCCTTCTCGAATCTGGTTCTGGATGCCCGTCAGGCCAAGCGGTTGTTCGGATTCGTGGGGGCCGGCGGTCTCCTGGGCGGGATCGCCGGCGGCCAGGTCGCCCGGTTCGCCACCCGACTGGTGGGCACCCGGTACGCCTTGATCGTGGGAACGGTGCTCCTGCTGGCCTTCGTGGCGATCCTCGTGGTCGTCGGACGGATCCGGCCGTCGACGGAGCCGGAGACGGGCGGATCCAGCGGCATGGGAAAGCTGGATCGGGCCAAAGGGGGATTCGACGCGTTGCGGGAGTCCCGGCACCTCCGCCTGATCGCGGCCCTCATGCTCCTGACGATCATGGTGGCCCAGGTGGTGGATCTCCAGTTCAACTGGGCCGTGGAGGAGGCCACCACGAATCTGGACCAGGCCACGGCGTTCTTCGGAAATTTCTTCAGCGTGATGGGGATCTCCGCCCTGATCTTCCAGCTCCTCTTCACGGCCCGGATCCATCGCTTCCTCGGGGTCGGGGTGGCCATGCGGATCCTCCCGGTGACCATGGGGGTCGGGACCGCCGCCCTCCTCCTGGCCGCCCTGTTTCCCGGCCCCCTGGTGGTGGCAGCGGCGCTGATCCTCAAGATCGGGGAGAACGGCCTCCGCTACTCCCTGGACCAGGCCACCCGGGAGCTCCTCTATCTCCCGGTTCCCGCCGGGGTCCGGGTCAAGGCCAAGGCCTTCATCGACGTCTTCGTCCAGAGGGGGGCCAAGGGCCTGGCCGCCGTCCTCCTCCTGCCGGTGACCTTCGGCGTGATCAGCGCCCTGGAGTCCGGGTGGATCTCCTTTGTTCTCATCGCCCTTTGGCTGGGCGTCACCGCGGCCCTGGGCCGGGAGTACGTGAAATCCTTCCGCCGGAGCCTGCTGGAGCGCTCGGTGGACGCCGAGGTACCGATCAACCTGTCGGACGCCACCACCCTGGAGCTGCTGATCCAGTCCCTGGGGAGCTCCGACACCCGCCAGGTCCTCCATGCCCTGGAGATCCTGGAGACCCACGACCGGGGACATCTGGTGCCTCCCCTCCTCCTCTACCACGACGACGCCCGGGTCCGGGAGCGGACCCTGGAGATCCTGGCTTCGGTGGAGCGTCGAGATGCCGCGGATCTGGTGGAGGGACGTCTGTCCGACGAGGACCCGGAGGTCCGGGCCCGGGCCATCGACGTCCTGGCTCGTCTCCAGGGCGAGGACGCCTCGGGCCTCATGCTCACCAGGATCCACGATCCGGACCCGGCTGTCCGGGCGGCGGCGGTGGCCTGCCTGGCGAATCACGGGACGGAGGAGATGACGGAAGAGGCCTCCGGGGTCCTGGCCGACATGCTCTCCGACGCCGACGCCCGGGTGCGGGTGGAGGCCGCCAAGGCCCTGGGGACGGTCCGGGAGCCCGGATTCCAGGAGCAGCTCGTCCAGCTTCTCTACGACGACGCTCCGGACGTGGTCCGGGGGGCGATCTCGGCCATCCGCCGCCGGGCGGAGCGGGATTCCTTCAACCCCCTCTACTCTCCGAGCCTGGTCTCCCTGCTCCAGAAGCGACGCCTGAAGCAGGAGGCTCGGGAGGCCCTCGTCGCCCTGGGGGAGCCGGTGCTCCCGGCCCTGGTCCACTTCCTGAACGATCCGGACGAGCAGCGATGGGTCCGCCGGGCGATCCCCAAGACCCTGGCCCGGATCGAATCCGGCGAGGTGATCCCGCATCTGGTAGAGGCGCTTCCCGCCGAGGAGGATGCCTTTCTGCGCCGCAAGCTCCTGGAGGCCCTGGCCGGTCTTCCTCCGGAGCGGAGGACCGCCGTTCCCCGGGAGGCGGTGGAGGCGGAGATCCATCGGGAGAGTCGGCGCTACTTCGAGCACTTCGGTTTCTTCTGTTCGCTGGGGTCCATCGAGAGGGCCCGGGTCGTTCACGGTCTGGTCTCCTGGGAAGACGACGATCCACCGCTCCTGGATCGACTCCTGGCGGAGCGGATGGAGGAGAGCGTGTCCAACCTCTTCGAGCTGCTGACCCTCCGGCATCCCGCCCCGGACATCCGGGCCGCCCAGCGCACCCTGATGGCGGATTCCGGAGCCCTTCGGGTGCACTCCCTCGAATATCTGGACAATACTCTGGAGGGCGACGTGAAACGCGACACGTTCCTGGTCATCGGGGACACCCCGCTCCCGGAGAAGATGCGGCGGGCCGGGTCCCTCTTCGGCGTGGAGACGACCTCCGAGGGCCAGGCCCTGGAGCGGGTGCTGGCCTTCGGCGGCGACGGGGATCGAGCCGCCCTGGTCGTCGGCGCCCTCTACACTGTCCGCTCGGAGGGGATCGGCGAGCTCCTTCCCAGGGCTCGAGCCCTGGCGGAGGAGAGCCCCAGCCCCTTCGTCCGGGAGACCGCCGCCTGGGTGATCGAACGGATCGAGAGCTCGCGGCGGGCTTCGTCGTGATGC
>JAWVZJ010000214.1:0-5103 GCA_033722255.1 Thermoanaerobaculia bacterium
AGTTGCGGGACTGAGCGAGTCGCCTCGGATCCTCCGCGACCGGGCTGCTCGATCGACTCCTCCTCCGGTGCCCACCTCCCGGCACGGTCGGAACCTACCCCCGGGGGTGTTGTTCGGGGGGCTTCCGGGGGGGAAACGTGGAGGCCGTATGGGTGCGCCGTCTCGAATCGTGCTGACCGGAGCCTCGGGCTTCCTCGGCCGGTATCTCCTCCGGAGCCTGGGATCCAGCTATCGGATCGTGGCCCTGGACCGACATCCCCGCAGCGCCAGCGACGTGCCGGAGGAGGCGGATGTCGAGTGGCACCAGATCGACATCGGAGATCGGGAACACACCTCCGCCGTGTTTCGTCGCATCGCCGCCGGCGGCGGAGCCGAGATCCTGATCCATCTGGCCGCCCACTACGACTTCACCGGCGAGGAACATCCCGAGTACCGTCGCACCAACGTCGAGGGGCTCCGGCACGTCCTGGAGGGCGCTCGGACCCTCGATCTCCGGCGGTTCGTCTTCGCGTCGTCCGTGGCCGCCTGCTCGTTCCCCGGTCCCGGCGGGGTCGTCGACGAGTCGAGCGCACCGGACGGCGACAATCCGTACGCCCGGAGCAAGCGGAGGGGCGAGGAGATGCTGGCGGAGTACCGGGACGCCTTCCCGAGCTGCATCGTCCGGTTCGCGGCCCTCTTCTCCGACTGGGGCGAGTACCCGCCCCTCTACTTCTTCCTGGCCACCTGGCTCTCCCGGCGCTGGAACGCCCGGATCCTCGGAGGGAGGGGGGAGTCGGCGATCCCTTACCTTCACGTCCGGGACGCAGCTCTCCTCCTCCACCTGATCCTGGAGCTCGGAGACGACGAGCTGGAGGACGGAGAGGTCCTGATCGCCTCCACCGACGGCGCGGTGTCCCACCGGGAGCTCTTCGAGACCGCCACGCGGGAGCATTTCGACGGAGGCACTCGAAGACCCCTCCGTGTGCCCAGGCCCCTCTGCCGACCGGGCATGTGGATTCGGGACGCCGTGGGCCGTCTCCTCGGGGACCGTCCCTTCGAGCGTCCCTGGATGGCGGACTACGTGGACAAGAAACTCACCGTGGACGCCTCCAGGACCCGATCCAGGATCGACTGGGCCCCCCGGTCCCGGCTCGAGGTCCTGCCCCGGATTCCCTTCCTGATCGAGAACCGCAAGACCGATCCGGTGGAGTGGGAGCGACGGAACTACCATCTCCTCCAGATCCGGCAGCTCCATTCGAACCTCCAGATCTACGACCTCCTTCAGGAGCACTCCGACCGGATCACGGAGCGGCTCGTCGAGCTCCTGTCCACGGAGGACGCCCGGGAGAACATGCCCCACTATCAGCGTCTCACGGAGGAGGAGCGGGAGTGGAACCACCGCCTGGTGCTCCGGAATCTGCTCCACGCCGTGAGAACTCGGCGCAAGGGACTGTTCATGGCCTACTGTCGAGATCTCGCCTCCCGGCGCTCCGACCTCGGATTCGAAGCCTCGGAGGTGATCTACGCCCTCCATGCGCTCCATCGAGCCTGTCACGAGGTGCTCGTCGAGAGTGGGAACGGAGGTGGGCTGGAGGAGGAGATCCACGAGGCCGTGAACAACACCATCCGGTTCGGAATCGACCAGGTGGAGATGGTGTACGAGATCCGGGAGGGATGGTTGGGAGAGCTTCCGGTGCCGCCCATCGCCCTCGGGACCGAAGACGGGGCCGAAGTCAACTCATGAATCGTCGAGGTTGAAGAGAAGACGAAGAATGCGGGAAGCCGAGGACGAACCGGTTCCCAGGAGACGGTTCCTGGAGATCTTCGGTGCCACCGTCGGGTCCGCGGTGGTGATGGGCCTCTCCGGGCTCATGGGATGTTCCAGGGAGTCCGGGGGAGGGGACGGGAAGTCGCCGGGCTCCGGAGCGGTTCGGGTGCCTCTGGATCGGATCCCCCCCGGTGAGAGGCTCGAGGTGGAGATCGCCGGGGTGCCCGTGGAGCTATCTCGGACGGAGGAGGAGATCACGGCCCGGTCCCTCCGGTGCACGCACTTCGGTTGCACGGTGGCCTGGAAGCCGGATCGGGGTGAGTACGTCTGTCCCTGCCACGACGGAGCCTTCGAGCCCGACGGAACCGTGGCCTACGGTCCTCCGGACGACCCACTGCCCACCCTGCGGACGGAGAGGGAGGGAGATTCGGTGAAGGTGTGGCCGCTGGAGCGGAAGGGTAGCGGCTCGTCCGGCGAGGGAGACGACCGAACATGATCCGGGCCCGGGAGATGCGGACCGGGGGGATGGAGAAATCGGAGCGATGGAGAAGGGTGGAGACGTGGCTGGTGGGTCTCGTCGTCCTCCACAGCCTGACCGTGGGAGCGATGCTCCTCTTCGCTCCGGGCTGGTCGACCCGATTCGCCGGCTGGTCCGGCGTCGCCCCGCTCTTCTTCCCCCGGCAGGCCGGAGTGTTCCACTTCGTCGTCTCCTTCGCGTACGTCTACGAGCTCGTGCGCTTCCGGGGAGTGACCATCCTCCTGTTCACGAAGGCGGCCGCCTTCCTCTTCCTGATCTCGGCCGGGCTCTTCGGGGAAACGGCCTGGTCCGTGCCCTTCTCCGGAGTCGCCGACGGGCTCATGGGACTGTCGGTCGGGGTGGTGCACCACCTGGCCCGTCGGGCGGGCTGAGGGGGTCGCGGGGGTAGGTCGGTCGCCACCCCCGGGGGTATCGCTCCGGGGTTCGGCGTTCGGGATAGTGGACGGTGACCATGGCGAACACGTCCGCATTCCGCCACGCCGCCGGGGCGCCCAAGGCTCCCGGAGGGAGCCGAAGGCTTCGGATCGCGGTCCGTGGTGCGGTCCAGGGGGTGGGATTCCGTCCTTTCGTCTACCGGCTCGCCCAGGAGCTGGGGCTCTCCGGGTGGGTCGTCAACGACACCCGGGGGGTCGATCTCGAGATCCAGGGGGACCCCGGGGAAATGGAGCGTTTTCGCACCCGCCTGGTGGAGGAGGCCCCACCCCTGGCCGTGATCCATCGGGTCGACAGCAGGCCGGTGGCCCCGGGCTCCTCGGCCGCTGACGGCTTCGAGATCCGGCGGAGTGCCTCCGAGGGAGCCCGGACCGCCGTGGTGCTTCCCGACGCCGCCACCTGTCCCGCCTGTCTGGCCGAGGTCCTGGATCCGGAGGAGCGTCGGTACCGATATCCGTTCACGAACTGCACCCACTGCGGGCCCCGTTTCACCATCGTCCGGTCCCTGCCCTACGACCGCCCGAACACCACGATGTCTGGGTTCGAGATCTGCCCGGACTGCCGGCGGGAGTACGAGGATCCCCTGGATCGCCGCTTCCACGCCCAACCGGTGGCCTGTCCCTCCTGCGGGCCGGCCCTGGCTCTCCGGGATTCCCGGGGCACGACCCTGCCCGGCGATCCCCTGGGAGAGGCGGCGGAGGCCCTCCGCCGGGGAAGGATCGTGGGTCTGAAGGGGCTGGGTGGCTACCAGCTCCTGACCGATGCCCGGAGCGAGGCGGCCGTGGGCCGGCTCCGGAAGCGCAAGCACCGGGAGGAGAAGCCCTTCGCCCTGATGGTCCGGGACCTAACCGCTGTCCGGAAGCTCTGTCGAGTCTCCCCCGGAGAGGAAAAGCTCCTCTCCTCGGTCCGGGCCCCCATCGTCCTCCTGGAGCGGTTGCCGGAGGCCCCGGTGGCTCCGACGGTGGCCCCGGACAACCGATACCTGGGCGTGATGCTGCCCACCACGCCCCTGCATCACCTCCTCTTGGAAGACCTGGACTTCCCGGTGGTGGCCACCAGCGGCAACCGCTGCGACGAGCCGATCGCCACCACGGAGGAGGCTGCGGTGGAGCGCCTGGGAGAGATCGCCGACCTCCTGCTGACCCACGACCGGCCGATCCAGCGCCACGTCGACGACAGCGTCGCACGAGTCGTCCTCGGGGGGGGCCAGATCCTGCGTCGGGCCCGGGGCTGGGCCCCGATGCCCGTGGTCCGGAGCCGGCGAGGACCCACCGTCCTCGCCGTGGGCGCTCATCTCAAGAACACGATCGCCCTCTCGGTGCGGAGCAATGTCTATCTGTCCCAGCACCTGGGGGACATGGAGACCCCGGAGACCCTGGAGGCCTTCGAGCGGGTGATCGACGACTTCTTCCGGCTGTACGAGGCCCGGCCGGTGGCGGTGGCCCATGATCTGCACCCGGACTACGCTTCGACGCGATACGCCCGAGAGCTGGCCGAACGCCTGGAGAGCGGTGGCGGCCCTCCAGTCCCCCTGGTGGCCGTCCAGCACCATCACGCCCACCTGGCGGCCTGCCTGGAGGACTCCGGCGAGGAGGGCAGGGCCCTGGGTGTGACCTGGGACGGCACCGGCTACGGAACCGACGGAACCGTCTGGGGGGGCGAGCTCCTCCTGGGGGACGCCGCCTCGTACCGCAGGGTCGGCCGTCTGCGGCCGTTCCGGCTCCCGGGGGGGGAGATGGCGGTTCGGGAGCCGCGCCGCACGGCCCTGGCCCTTCTCTGGGAGCTCCTGGGGCCGGCGGCCCTGGAGCGGGATGATCTGGCTCCCGTGGCCTCCTTCGCTCCGGCGGAGCGCCGCGTGCTGGCCGGGATGCTCGAGGGCGGCCTGAACGCCCCGGTGACCACCAGCGCGGGACGGCTCTTCGACGGGGTGGCCGCCCTCCTCGATCTCCGGCAGACGGTCTCCTTCGAGGGTCAGGCGGCGATGGCCCTGGAGCAGACGGCGGAGGAGAGTAGCGGCGGAGTGGAAGACGGATATCTCCTGGCCGTGAACGGAGACCTCACCCGAGGCCTGGAGCTCGACTGGCGACCCCTCCTGGAGGAGGTGCTGGCCGAGCTCGCCCGGGGGGTTCCGAAATTCAGGATCGCCCAGCGCTTCCACGCCGGTCTGGCCCGGGCCATCGCGGACGCGGCCTCGGCGGTGGGGGAGCCCCGGGTGGCCCTGACCGGCGGATGCTTCCAGAACCGGCTCCTGACGGAGCAGTCGGCGGAGCTTCTCTCCCGGGCAGGGCATCGAGTGCTCGTTCATCGGTCGGTCCCTCCCAACGACGGGGGGATCGCCCTGGGGCAGGTGGCGGTGGCCACGGCCCGAATCCAGAGGAAAGAGACG
>JAWVZJ010000215.1:0-5083 GCA_033722255.1 Thermoanaerobaculia bacterium
AGGGCCGCCAGCGCCTCGGTCCACGCCGACTCCTCGAGGCGACGACCGAACCGGCGGGCCCAGGCTCCGGGGGTCGATGGGCGTTCCGGCTCTTCGTGGGCTCGGATCTCCGACTCGATCTCCCGGGAGACCGGGCGAGCGGACCTCACCGTCAGGAACCGATAGACCACCCACGCCAGAAGGCCCAGCACCACCCCGGCCAGGACGTACACCACGGTCAGCCAGAGCTCCTCCGACGCGGCCCAGGAGGGCAGAACGTCCCCGAGCCATCCGAAGAGGCGTCGCTGCAAGAGCACTCCCAGGTCCAGGAGATACTCCGTGACCCCGGGCCAGCGATCCGCCGGAGAGGGAGGCAACCGATCCCGGACCGCCTCCCAGGCCGCCGGATCCGGGGAGTGCCAGGCCGGGAGGTCCACCATCAGCCGCGCCCCGCGCCGACGGAGGCTCCCTGGAGCCGATCGAGCTCCGCCTCCAGGTCCCGGCCCTCCCGGCGGCGCCACTGATCCCGATGGAGAAGGGCGATCACGAAGTCGAGATAGATCCTCACCCCGAGCTGGGCCAGGGAGGCCAGGACTCCGGCGGGGATGGTGAGCCAGAGCACGGCTCGCATCGTCGATGCCGGATCCGCCGCCTCTCCGGCGGCCATCTCCCGCATCATCAGGAGCTGACCAGCAATCGTCGGGGGAAGCTGGACTACCAGGGTGACGGCGTATCCGAGGACGATCCCCAGGACCACCACCAGGAACATCTTCAAGAGGGGATGGCTCGTCCAGGGGGCCCCGCCGCGATTCCGCAGGAGCTCCCGGCTCCGGGACAGGGCGGCGAACCCGAACCGCCCCTCCCGGACCATCACCGGCATCCGGAGCCCCCACATCGTCATCAGGACCACGCCGGGGAGGATGCAGGCCAGAAAGCCGATGGAGATCAAGATCCAGGCCAGCAGATCCGTCCCCCAGACCCGGGGATGGAGAAAGAACCGGAGATCCCTCCCCCAGTCGATCGGATCTCCCGCCGTCAACCGCACCGTGGCCACCATGAGGACCCCGTAGATGCCCCAGATCGCCACCATCCCCGCCAGGACCAGCCCCAGCAGGAGCAAGAGGAGGCCGCACGAGGCGAAGGGATCCCCGGTGGGCCGGACCGCCTCCATCGACCAGTATCCGTTGGCCAGGTTCAACACGAGCGCCACCGGACCCAGGACCAGGGCCAGGGGTACGAAAAGCCGGCGGACGTGAGCCCGGGTCACTCTCCAGGCCTCGTCCACCAGGAGGGGGAAGGGGAGGATCCGGAGCCTGTCCGCTCCCTCCATCAGGTCGCCTCCGAGGGCTCGGGGGAACCCAGGGCCACCACCAGGAACAGCGCCTCGAGGGTCAGTCCCAGGGCGAGCTTGGGGACCCAACCCAGACCGGGGTGAGGAGACACCATGGCCTCCACGAGACCCAGGATGACGAACCAGGGGAGAGCCCCTCCGAGGACCACCAGGGCGTCCCGGACGGCCTCCCGGATCCTCATCATGCGGGGGCGGTCTCCGGCGGTCAGAATCGCCTGCCCGATCCCCAACCCCGCCCCCGCCGTGACCAGGATCAGGGTGATCTCCAGGATCCCGTGGGCGGAAACGAACTCCAGGAGCTCTCCCGCCATGGCCCACTGGAGCGTCCCTCCGGTCACCGCCCCGAGCATGTAGCCGTTGAGGAGCACGATCCAGAGGGAGCCGATGCCGGCCAGGGCCCCACCGACCCAGGCGGTGATGGCCACCGACATGTTGTTGGTGGCGATGGCCGACGACGAATAGGCCGGGGGGACCGTCGTGGTCAGGCTCTCGGTCCAGAGCCGGCCCCGGGCCAGACCCTCGACGGCGTCGGGACCCAGCAGCACCGAGGCGAGCTCCGGCTCGAAGAGCGCCGAGCCCAGACCGAAGAGCCCGGCCGCCCAGAACAGCAAGCCGCACAGGGCCATGTGGGGGAGCAACCTCCGGAAGGCCCGGGGAAAGCTCCGGAAGAAGAAGCGGAGCATTCCGTACCGCCTCTCCCCTTCTCCCCGCTGCAACCAGACCGACCCCGCCAGGGCCAGCCGGTGGAGGCGCCGGGCGGCTTCGGTCTCGGGAAAGCGGGAGCGGGCCCATGCGTGGTCCTGGAGGATCTGACGGTATCCCACGGCCAGCTCCTCCAGCTCCTGGTAGGAGATCGTGTCGGGGCGCTCCCGGACGTCGAGCAGACCCTCCTCGAACCGGTCCCAGACCGGTCGCCGCAGACTCACGAACCGGGAGTAGCTCACGAACCTCCCGGGGTGAAGGCCATCTGGAGCCTCTCTTCGGGCCTCCAGTCCCCGGAGGGAGGCAGGATCTCCGGGGAGCGGGCCCGGACGTACTCCTCCAGCCGGTCCGCCAGCCGCCCCCTCCGATCCGGATCCAGCTCCCCGAGTCGGACGAAGAACTCCTCGACGAGCCGGATCTCCTCCGGCTCCCAGTCGGCGGGAAAGCTCCACTCCTCGGCCGGAGACTCCAGACGGGCCCGGTGGACCACCCGGGTCCCCGCCAGACGGTCTCCGACGCGCCGGGCCAGGGGATCCAGGGCCATCAACACCACCCCCACCAGGAGATCCAGGGTCCGGAGGAGATTCCGGACGACCAGGGCCGACGGGGAGGCTCTCGATCCATCGGCGGACACGACCTGGAGCCGGAAGAGGCGCTTGCCCAGGGTCTGCCCGTCGAGGAGGATCTCCTGGCCCATGAAGTACCCGTGCTCCAAAAGGAAATAGCCCACCAACATCAACCCCATGATCCATCCCGGCTTCAGGGAGAGGGCCACCCCCACGGCCAGGAAGGCCAGGCCGGACGAAATGGTCACCAGGGTCAGGACCAGATAGTCGGCCACCGCCGCCAGGACCCGGCTCCCCACCCGGGCGATGGGGAGCTCCAGGGGCACGTTGTCGACAGCCAGAACCGTCTCGGGAGACAGCGTGGAGCGGGGAGGTGGGGTCACGTCGGAGATGTTATCCGGAGGGACGAACCCACCGACGCGACCGACCGGCTATCGAGACCGGATCCCCTCCATGATGAGCCAACGGCGATCGCGGCGCTCCAGAACCAGCGCAACGGTTCCCTCCTCGCTTCGGGATCCTCCGCCCTCGAGCTCTACGGTCTGACGCATGCGGCACTGTACCCTGGCCCGGTCGGATTCCCGGTCGATCGTGCAATCCGTCAGGGACAGATCGAGGCTCCGGTACCCTTCGAAGGTCAAGACCAGATCCCGAGGAGCCGACGGGAAGAGAGCACGCAGCGCCTGGAAATCCAGAGCCTCGTAGGCCGCCGCGTACCCGTCGACCACCTTCCCGATCTCGTCGCGGGAGCTCCGGGAGTCGGCGAAGGCCGGTCCGGAGACAGCCGTCTCCGATCGAGAGGAGCCTCCGGACCGTCCGGGGGGACGCGACGAGCCGCTCTCCCAGATCGGCGTCGAAGACCGACTCTTCTCCGCCGCCCGGGCCCGACGGGATTCGACCTCGGTGGCCACGGACGCCCGCCGGGCGAGCTCGTCGATGGCCGCCAGGTCCGGCCCCCTCCCCGGCCCCGCACCGGAGGTCGCGCCGGACCTGCCGGAAACTCCTTCGTCCGAGGAGTCGCTGCCTGGAAGATCTCGTACTTCGGCTCTGCCTGGAACCCCCGACGTCGCCGGCGAGGAGCCTCGCTCATCGGAGGGAGCGGTACCGGTCCCTTGCGCCTCTCCGATGGGCGTCCCGACCTCCGCTCCCCTCGGCGGCTCGTCCCCGGAGGCGGGGCCGGGTCGGGATTCTCCCTCTCCGTCGGAGTCCTCCTCGACCGCAGGCAGGGCGCCCTCCGGTTCCCCTCTGCGTCCTCCGACTGAGCTCTGCGAGGGCAAGACGGCCCCCGAATTCTTCGCCTCCCCGCGCTCCTCGGTCCCGGTGGAGTCTGTCCGTACGGGAACCGCCGGAAATTGATCTCGTGAGAGGTAGAAGACGGCGACCACCAGTGAGCCGACGAGGACGATCCCGCCCGCCACCGAGACCGCCACCCGAGACCGGGACCGTCGTGGGGAGCCGGCTCTCCTCGGGACGGAGCCGGAGGGCATGGCGGTGGTGGGAGCCTCCTCGTCCGGAGCCGAGTCCCGGACGAATCGATCGGGGACATCCTCGGAGGGCTTCGTCAACCGGTGTCGGATCGGTCGCAGCTCCTCCAGGAGGTCCGAGAAGCTTTCGTAACGGTCCCGGGGGTCCTTCTCCAGGCACCGTTCGACGATCGCGACGAGCTCCGGGGGGGAACCGGTCCAGAGCTCTGCCATCGGGACCGGATCCCGGTGCAGGATCTGGAAGAAGAGGGCGGACACGGTCTCGCCGCGGAAGGGCCTTTGTCCGGTGAGGAGCTCGTAAGCTACGACACCGAAGGCGTAGATGTCCGCGGCCTTCGTGATCTCCTCTCCCTGAATCTGCTCCGGAGCCAGATAGGCGGAGGTCCCCAGCGTCATCCCCGTCTTGGTGAACCGGCTCGTGGCGTGGGTCAGCTTGGCGATCCCGAAGTCCATGATCTTGACCCGGCCACTCTCCAGAATCCGGATGTTCCCGGGCTTGATGTCCCGGTGGACGACCCCTTTTCGGTGGGCGTACTCGAGGCCCTCTCCAATCTGGACGAGGACATCGATCTTCGTAGGGTCGTCCAGGGGATGGCCGACACCGATGAACTCTTCCAGGTCCTCGCCCGAAAGGAACTCCTGAACGAGATAGGGCACCTCGTCTTGGACCCCGAAATCGTGGACCGTGGTGACGTTCCGATGCTGGAGATTGCCTGCGATCTCGGCCTCCCGGAAGAAGCGACGGCGGATCTCCTCGTGCTCAGAGCTGCAGGTCTTGACGGCGACCAGCCGCTTGATGAACGGGTCCCGGGCTTTGTAGACGACTCCGAAGCCGCCGACACCGATCTTCTCCAAGATCTGGTACTTGCCGATCGTGTCCATGGGAGACCGGGGAGATCTTATCCGGAACTCGTCACGAGTCCGGGACTCTCACCACTTCCACTCGATCCACTTTCGCCGGAGCCAGGCCACGAGGCTCCTTCTCCGTCCGACGCCCTCCC
>JAWVZJ010000216.1:0-5070 GCA_033722255.1 Thermoanaerobaculia bacterium
GGTCAGCCGAGAGAGACTCCAGGGGATCGTGGAGAGCAGCCCGGACGGGATCCTGGTCCTGGACACCGACGGGGGCGTCCGGTTCGCCAACCCCGGGGCGGCCCGACTCTTCGGGCGCTCCGAGGAGGACCTTCGGGGAGCGGAGCTCGGGCTCCCCCTCACCGGGGGTCGGACCACCGAGCTCGATCTCGTGGTCCCGGAGAAAGGTTCCCGGGTGGTGGAGATGCGTCGGGTGGAGACCGACTGGGACGGCGAGCCGGCCCACCTGATCACCCTCCGGGACGTCA
Organism: Thermoanaerobaculia bacterium; assembly: GCA_033722255.1. GTDB lineage: Bacteria > Acidobacteriota > Thermoanaerobaculia > Multivoradales > JAIOJS01 > JAWVZJ01. Next base: position 288 of record JAWVZJ010000216.1, read on the forward strand.
CCGACCGGAAGCGCGCCGAAGAGGAGCTCCGGCGTCGAGAGCAGGAGCTCGAACGACGGACCTGGGAGCTGGGGGAGCGGGTCAAGGAGCTCCGGTGTCTCTACGACATCGCCAACATCCTCCATCGGCGGGAGGCTCCTCTGGAGGCGCGGCTTCAGGCTGTGGTGGAGCGGATTCCTGACGGTTGGCAGCATCCGGAGATCACCGAGGTCCGGCTGGAGCTGGAGGGTCGGGAGTTTCTGACCGGAGGCTTCCGGACAACTCCCTGGAGACAGACTCGAAGGCTGGTCGTAGAGGGAGAGCCGGCCGGGACCCTGGAGGTTGTCTATCTCGAGAAGCGGCCGGAGCTGGACGACGGTCCCTTTCTGACCGAAGAGAGGATGCTCCTGATGAACATCGGGGAGCAGATCCGAGAGGTTCTCCGCCGCCGCCGGACGGAGACGGCGCTGAGCCGGAGCGAGAAACGTCTCCAGCAGATCGTGGCCCACAGCCCGGCCGTAGTCTACAGCACGGGCGTGGATCCCAGCTATCCCGCGACCTACGTCAGCGACAACGCCTCCCGGATCCTGGGGTATCCGGCGGAGGAGATCCTGGGGGAGCCGAGCTTCTGGACGGACCACGTCCATCCGGAGGATCTCTCCCGGGTCGAGGAGGCCGTGGAGCGTCTCCACGAGGAGGGCCGGACGGTCTACGAGTATCGGTTCCGGCGGCCCGGTGGCGACTATGTCTGGCTCCGGGACGAGATGACCCTGGTCCGGGACGAGGAGGGCGAGCCGGTGGAGGTGGTGGGCGTCTGCCGGGACGTCACCGAGCAGAGGGAGCTCGAGGAGCAGCTCCGTCAGTCCCAGAAGATGGAGGCGGTGGGGCGCCTGGCGGGGGGTGTGGCCCACGACTTCAACAATCTCCTCACCGCCATCACCGGCTACGGCGAGCTCCTGTTGATGGAGATGGGTCAAGACCATCCGAGCCGGAGGGACCTGGAGGAGATCCTCAAGGCCGGCGAGCGGGCGAGCTCCCTGACCCGCCAGCTCCTGGCCTTCAGCCGCCGCCAGGTCCTCCAGCCCAAGGTGCTGGACCTGAATCAGGTCGTCTCCGACGTCGAGAGAATGCTCCGCCGGGTTATCGGGGAGGACGTGGATCTGGTGGTGGAGCCCACCCCGGGGATCCGTCGGGTGGAAGCGGATCCGGGACAGGTGGAGCAGGTGCTCGTGAACCTGGCCGTGAACGCCCGGGACGCCATGCCCCGGGGCGGCACCCTCGTCGTCCGGACCGACGAGATGCCGGGGGACGAGGTGGAGGTTCCCGACGCCGAGGAGACGCCGGAGCGCTGGGTACGGCTCAGGGTTCGAGACACGGGGGACGGCATACCGAAGGAGGTCCAGGATCGAGTCTTCGAGCCCTTCTTCACCACCAAGAAGCAGGGCGAAGGGACCGGTCTGGGGTTGGCGATGGTCTACGGGATCGTGCAGCAGAGCGGTGGGCAGATCGAGGTGGAGAGCGGCCCCGGAGAGGGGACCGAGTTCACGGTGTTTCTGCCGGGGGTCGACAAGGAGGTCGCGCCTCGGGAATCCCGGGACGGTCTCTCTCTGGAGGCCCGGAACGGGGAGACGGTGCTGGTGGTGGAGGACGAGGAGGGGGTCCGGAAGCTGGTTCGGCGCACTCTGGAGAGCCGGGGCTACGAGGTGCTCGAGGCATCCGACGGGGAGACCGCCCGGAGCGTCTGTCTCGGGGACGATTGCCCCGACCTGGTGATCAGCGACGTGGTGATGCCCGACATGCGAGGCCCGGAGCTGGCGGCGGAGCTCGAGGCCTCGGGATCGGAGCTCCCCTTCCTCTTCATGTCCGGATATCCAGGGCGGGAACGGACGGGGTCGCTCCCGGAGGATGCCCGGTTCCTGCAGAAGCCGTTCACGGCCGAGGATCTGTTGCGACAGGTCCAGGAGGCCCTGGAGAGGGAGACGGAGGAAACATGAGCTCGACCATCGACCGACTGGAGACCGGGATCGAGGGCTTCGACGCCATCGGCCACGGCGGGTTGCCCGAGGGCCGGGTGACCCTGGTGGCCGGGAGCGCCGGGGCGGGGAAGACCATCTTCGGGGCTCAGTTCCTGGCCGCCGGGATCGAACGGGGGGAGCCCGGCGTCTTCGTCACCTGCGAGGAATCCCCCGCCGATCTCCGGGCCAATCTGGCGGGGCTGGGCTGGGACCTGAAGCAGTGGGAGGCCGACGACGAGTGGGCCTTCGTCGACGCCAGCCCCCGGCCGGCGGAGCCGTTGACCGTGGCCGGAGAGTTCGACCTCGAGGCGCTGACGGCCCGGATCCGCCACGCCGTGGAACGGATCGGAGCCCGGCGGCTGGCCCTGGACACCCTGGGCTCGCTCTTCGCGGAGATCCCGCGGCCCCAGGTGGTCCGCCGATCTCTCCAGCGGATCGGCGCTCTCCTCCGGGAGATGGGGGTGACGGTGGTCGTGACCGGGGAGCGTCCCCACGGAGAACGGGGGATCTCCCGCCACGACGTGGAGGAGTTCGTGGCCGACAACGTGGTGGTGCTCCGATTTCGCCAGGAGGAGGAGAAGCGCTGGCGGACCGTGGAGATCCTGAAGCTCCGGGGCGGCTCCCACCACAAGGGGGAGGTGTCGTTCACCATCCTTCCGGGGCGCGGAATCCAGGTGATCCCCCTCTCCAGCATCCGGCTCACCCACCAGGCCCCCACGGGGAGGATCTCGTCGGGAGTGGCCGAGCTGGACCGGATGACCGGGGGCGGCCTCTTCAGGGGCTCCACCGTCCTCCTCTCCGGTGCCACCGGCACCGGCAAGACCCTGGCCTCGATCCAGTTCCTCCACGGTAACGTGGAAACCGGGGAGCGGGGACTCCTGCTGGCCTACGAGGAGAGCCGTCGGCAGCTCGTCCGGAATGCGGCGAGCTGGGGCATGGACCTGGAGGCCCGGGAGGCGGAGGACCGGCTCCGGATCCTCTCCGTCTATCCCGAGACCCGGAGCCTGGAGGACCATCTGATCCGGGTCCGGGAGGAGGTGGAGGAGATGGAGCCCACGGTGCTGGCCCTGGATTCCCTTTCCGCCCTGGAGCGGGTGTCGACCGAAAAGAGCTACCGAGAATTCGTGGTCGCCCTCACCGCCTTTCTGAAGGAACGGAAGATCACCTCCTTCCTCACCTCCACCACCACCGAGCTCTTCGGGGGTGCCTCCATCACCGAGGGAAACGTCTCCACCATCGCCGACGCCATCATCCTGATGCGCTACGTGGAGGTCTACGGCGAGCTCCGCCGGGGCCTGGCCGTCCTCAAGATGCGGGGATCGAAGCACGACAAGAGGATCCGGGAGGTGGTGATCGACGACACCGGCATGCACGTCGGCTCCCCCTTCCGGGCCGTCACCGGGATCATGGGAGGCCGGGTCGTGGACGTGAGCACCGCCGAGCGGGACCGGCTCCAGGACCTCGCGGATACCGACGAGCGCGCCGACGGCTGAGCGACCCCTCGTCCTTCTCCCCGACCTCCAGGTATCCCTCGGCACGGAGATCGTGGCTCAGGGTCGAGAGGCCGCCTCCCCGAGCCAGAGCTCCCGGTCACCGCGCTGCTGGGTGTGGAAGACGATCTCCCCCTCCGGGGTGACGCCCCAGTCGAAGTCGGTGGCGTCGTAGGGCTCCATGGTGACCAGGCGCTCGTCGTCGCCGGTGCCGAGATCGTGTCTCCAGGCCACCGGGGGACTTCCCCGGAGAACATAGAGACTCTCTCCATCGGCCGAGACTCGGGCATCCCATCCCCCGGTGACCTCCCGGCAGCTCGAGCCGTCGGCTGCGCAGAGGTGGATGCGATAGGGGTCGAAGGTGGCACCGTAGATCTCCTGGCCGTCCGGGGTCCAGAGGGGATCGTAGAGAGGTCGGGGAAGAGGGTGTTCCTCGCCGGTGGCCAGGTCCCGAACCCGGGCTTCGACATTCCGCCCCGCCTCCCGCACGGTGTAGACGAGCCGGGTCTCGTCCGGTGACGGGTGGGTCCGGTTCTCGGTGGGCCAGCGCCAGTCCTCGAGGATCGTCTCGTCCCGCCGACCGTCGACCGAGATCCGGCGGAAGGTATAGGGCTCCTGCCGGTAGTAGTAGAGGCTTTCCCCGTCCGCCGACCAGAAGGGGTGGGTATTGATCGCTCCCTCGCCGTGGGTCACCTGCCGGGCCTCGCCGGTCTCCAGATCGGCGACGAAGAGGTGGAATCCCCCGTCGGCCCGGGTGAAGTAGGCGACCCGATCCCCCTCGGGCGACACCCGGGGCGTGATGGCCTGGTTTCGACGGTGGTGGGCGGTCCGGGTCTCGCCGGTCTCCGGATCGAAGACGCGGATCCGGGCCGTGTTCCGGCCGTTGGCGTAGATCAGCCGTCGGAGATCTCGGGAGAGGTCCGGAGAGTAGTCGCTCCCGGCCCCGAAGGTCACGGGCTCCGGGTCGCCTCCGTCGCCGGCGACCCGCCAGAGATTCACGCTCCCTCCGTGATCGGAGGTGAAGAGAATCCACCGTCCGTCGGCGGACCAGACGGGGGCCGTGCCCCAGGAGAGGAACCCCAGGTCGGTGAGCTGCCGAGGCTCTCCTCCGTCCACGGGGGCGATCCAGAGGTCCCCCAGGGGGCGGGCCGGATGGGGCCAGAAGCTGACCAGGAACTTCCCGTCGGGAGAGAAGTCCGGCCGGGCGAAGTATCCGAAGAAGAGGGGGTCGAAGCTCTCCAGAGGCCGGGGATCGGTGCCGTCGCCGGCGGCGATCCAGAGGCGTCTCCCGTCGTTGTA
>JAWVZJ010000217.1:0-5069 GCA_033722255.1 Thermoanaerobaculia bacterium
GACGATCCCGGACACCGCCGTCATCAGGGCGGCGAAGGGCGTGATGTCCCCGTCGCCGGAGATCTTGTGTCGCAGGGCCTGGACCGCGTCCCGAAATCGCCGGAGCTGGACGACTCGCAACCGGGCCAGGAGGTAGAGCCCGGTACCGAGCACGAGCACGAGCATCGGCGGACCCCAGAGCCAGTCGCTGAACGACTGGACCCAGTCGGCGATGGAAAGCTCGGCGGGCTCTGGCATGGGGGCTGGGCTGCCTTCCTTCCTCCTGCAGTAGCCCGGAGAGGGAACCGGAGGTAGACGAAGGGCGAGACCGCTCCGGATCTCCGGGAGACGACGAACACCGCCGTCCGAGGGGGCGGCTCTATGCGTCGGTGGCACCGATGGTAGTACAGGTGTCGACTCCCGGTCCCGGGGCCGCCAGAGATCCGAGCCGTCGTGGAGCCTCCCTCGGACCGGACGATCCTCCCGGAGAGGCTCCGAAGGCCCCCAACCGCTAGCCCGCATTTCTCACGACGGTTCGTCGTGAGAGGTCGTAGGTGCCTGTAGATACAAGGCTTGCGACCGAGGACGACGCAGGCGTACTGGAAGTACGTCGAGGAGCCCGCAGGGAGCGTAACGCAGTAGATGCAGGCAGATACGGACTCGGAACAGAATCGTCGTGAGATATGCGGGCTAGAATGATCGCCGCGCAACGAAAGGATCGAGCCCCGGTGTTCATCGGTGGACGGGCGCGGGCATCCGCCCGGGACGGAAAGGAGCGACCCACACAGTGACGGAGCGGGAGCGAGGCGAAGGCCTGAAGGCCTGGTCCCGGGAGCGTCTGGTGGCCGAGGTCGAGCTCCTCCGGTCCCAGCTCGAGGCCGCGACCCGCCACCGGGAGGGGATCCGGACCGATCTCCTGGACGGCTCCCCCGGCACCTCCGCAGGGGACCTGAGGACGGTCGACGTCCCGGAGCCCCTGGCCCCCCGCTTCCTCCAGGCCCAGAACTATGTGGCCCGGTATTTCCGAGGCTACGTGCACCGCCCCCAGGAGGCCACGATCTCCATCGCCGGGGAGCGCTACGTGCTCCTGCGGGCCGCCTCCCTGTCGGTGGAGTTCATCGAGCTGGTCACCTCTCTCTACGAGGACCAGGGTCCCGCCGAGGCCCGGAACGTCGCCGACAACCTCCTCTTCGACATCGCCCACGCCCTGGGGAAGGCCGATGCCAAAAGCTTCCACGAGAAGATGGGAGTCGAGGATCCCATCGACCGGCTCTCGGCCGGTCCCATCCATTTCGCATTCTCCGGCTGGGCCTTCGTGGAGATCTCTCCCGAGTCCAACCCCTCGCCGGACGAGGAGTACTTCCTGATCTACGATCACCCCTTCTCCTTCGAGTCCGACGCCTGGAGGGCGAAGGGCAAGCAGAGCGACACGCCGGTCTGCATCATGAACGCCGGTTACTCCTCCGGTTGGTGCGAGGAGAGCTTCGATGTCCCTCTGGTGGCGGCGGAGATCGAGTGCGTCGCGGCGGGAGGAGACCGCTGCCGCTTTCTCATGGCCCCGCCGTCGAGGATCGAGGAGCACCTCCGGCGCCGCGGCGTCCCGGTGGACGAACGGGATCTGGAGACGTCACCGGTCACGGTCCCCGAGTTCTTCGAGCGCAAGCGCCTGGAGGACGAGCTGCGCCGGGCCAACGAGACCCTGGAGCAGCGGGTCGAGGAGCGGACGGCCGAGCTCCTGGAAGCGACGGAACAGCTCCGGCTCCTGGGCTCGGCGGTGGAAAGCGCCTCCGAAGGGATCGTCATCCTGGTCCGGGACGAAGGCTCGGACCTTCCCCGGATCGAAATGGTCAACCGGGGATTCTGTCGGATCACCGGCCTGGATCGGGGAGAGGCGGTGGGAGAGACCCTGGAGATCCTGCGCGTCTCCGAGGAGGACGAATCCTTGTTCGAGGCGATGACCGAGAGCGTGGAACGGGGAGAGGCCTTCCAGGGTGAGCTGAACGCCGTCCGTGGCGATGGCGACCAATACGCCCTGGAGCTGCACCTGATGCCCGCCGGCCGAGGTGATCGCCCACGGCACTGGACCGGGATCTTCCGGGACGTGACCCAGCGCCGGGCCCGGGTGGCGGCGCTCCGGCATCAGGCCCTCTACGATGCCCTGACCGATCTCCCGAACCGGATCCTCCTCTACGACCGCTTGGAGCAGGCCGTCCTGGCCACGCCGCGATCGAAGGGGATCCTGGCCTTCCTGATCCTGGATCTGGACGGATTCAAAGAGATCAACGACACCTTCGGTCATCCCACCGGAGACGAGCTCTTGCGACAGATCGGGCCGAGACTGGAAGCGGTCGTCCGGTCCACGGATACGGTGGCCCGGCTCGGGGGGGACGAATTCGCGGTCCTGCTCCCGGAGGTAGGGGATCGGGAGAAAGCCGTGGACCTGGCCCGAAGGATCCTGACGGCCGTCCAGGAGCCCTTCCGTATCCAGGGTCAGGAGCTGGTGGTCGGAGGGAGCATCGGTATCGTCTTCTGTCCCGATCACGGCACCGATCCCGCCACTCTCATGCGGCGGGCGGACGTGGCGATGTACGTGGCGAAGTACGGACAGCGGGGGGTCGAGGTCTACAGCCCCGAGGAGGACGACCGTTCCCCGACCCGGATCACCATGATCGGGGATCTCCGGAGGGGTATCGACGAGGGACAGCTGGAGTATCTCTTCCAACCCCAGCTCCGCCTGGCCGACGGAGCGGTGGATCGGATCGAGGCCTACGTCCGGTGGCGACACCCCGAGCGGGGTCTTCTTCGGTCCCGCCACTTTCTTCCCCTGATCGAGCCGGGAAACATGGCCGTCTCCTTCACCCGGACGATGGTGACGGAGCTGGCCCATCGGTGGGAGCAATGGCGGAGGCAAGGGATCGAGATCGGGATCTCGTTCAACCTGATCCCGAAGATCCTCAGGTCTCCGGAGCTTCCGGAGCTTCTGGCGGAGGTTCTCGAGGATCACCCGGCGCTCCCGGGGATGATCACCCTGGAAGTGACGGAGGGCGGGATCTTCGACGAGGTCGATGCCGCCCTGACTTCCCTGGACAACCTGCGGGAGCTGGGATTGCGTCTCTCCATCGACGATTTCGGTACCGGCTACTCCTCCCTGGCTCATCTCCGGGATCTTCCCGTTCAGGAGGTGAAGATCGACCGGGTCTTCGTCCAGGGCGTACCGGAGGAGGAGCAGGACATCGCCATCGTCCGCTCCACGATCCACCTCGCCCACAGCCTGGGACGGGAGATCGTGGCCGAGGGGATCGAGCGGAAGGAAACCCTGGAGGCACTGAAGGACCTCGATTGCGATCTCGGCCAGGGCCACCACCTGTGTGAGCCCCTGAACGAAGAAGATCTCCAGGAATGGCTGGCGGAACGAGGGAGGCCTCCCCGGTGAACGAGCTCACCCCGGGATCGGAGACACCCCGGAGCTGAACAGGACCGGGTCCGGGATCCAGACATCGGACGGTCCCGTCCCGAAAAGACCCCCAGGAGCTCAGGCGCCACGGCGGACCACTGCCGGCATCCGATTTGCTCCCTCTTCGTCCGGGAGGTGATGAAGATGAAGGTAGAGAAGACTCGATACGTTCCGACCCGGAACTTCGCCCGGGCGTCGTTCCTGGCGTTCCTCGCCGCCGCCCTGACCGTCGTGATCTGGCTGTAGGCCGTGCGTTACGATCCAGCCGGTGCGCTCCCCGATCCCAGCCGCCGGACTCCTGGCTCTGACGGCATTCGCTCTCACGGTCTCGGGGTGCGGGGGGGAAGTGCAACCCGATGCTCCGGTGCTCCACTGGTACGTCTTCCGGGAGGGGTCCGGGGTCTTCCGGACCCTGGCGGAGCGTTGTAGCCGGCAGGCCGGCGACCGGTACCGGCTGGAGATCTCGGCCCTCCCCGTCGAGGCGGATCAGCAGCGCACCCAGCTCGCCCGGCGACTGGCGGCCCGGGATCCCGACATCGACGTCCTGGCCATGGACGTCATCTGGGTCCCGGAGTTCGCGGAGGCGGGATGGGTCCTGGACTGGGGCGGGCCGGAGGCGGACCGGATCCGGGCCCGGAGCCTCCCCTCGGCGGTCGAAAGCTCGACCTGGCAGGGGACGCTCCACGCCCTCCCCTTCACCAGCAACGCCCAGCTCCTCTGGTATCGCACCGACCTGGTCGAGGAGCCGCCCCGCACCTGGGATCGGATGATCGAGGAGGCCGAGGCGCTCGCCGATGCCGGGAAACCCCACCGGATCCAGGTCCAGGGCGCCCGCTACGAGGGCCTGGCGGTGTGGTTCAACAGCCTCCTGGCCTCCGCCGGGGGTTCGGTGATCGCGACGGAGACCGGGAGCGTGGACCTCCCCGAGGAGGAGACGAAGGGGGCCTTCCGGATCATGCGGCGCCTGGCGACATCGGTGACGGCCCCGAGCAACCTGGCCACGGCCACCGAGGACGACGGACGCCTCGCCTTCGAAGCGGGGACCTCCGCTTTCATGGTCAACTACACCTACGTCTGGCCCAGCGCCCGGGAGAACGCCCCCGAGATCGCGGACGCCATGGGCTGGGCCCGCTATCCCAGGGTGGACCCCGATCGCCCGAGCCGGGTGACCGTCGGCGGTCTCAATCTCGGCGTGGGCGCCTACACCCGGCATCCGGAGCTGGCCCGGGAGGCGGCCCGCTGTCTCCGGAGCCGGGAGCATCAGCTGCTGGCCGCCGAGCGGGGCGGGCTGCCGCCGACCCTGGAGGCCCTCTACGCTCACCCCCGGATCCGGGAGGCCTTCCCCTTCGCCGGGACCCTCCGGGAGACCTTGCGAGCCGCCTCCGTGCGACCGCAGACACCGGCCTACTCCGATGTCTCCCTGGCCATCCAGAGAACCCTCCACCCGGTCCGTTCGATCCGACCGGAGAGGGACCTGGAGACTCTCCGAGCCCGGATCGACGACGCCCTCCAGTCTCGAGGCCTGCTGTGAAGGGGGCGACCCCCGGCCAGACTCGCCTCGGCTGGCTCCTGGTTTCGCCCGCCGCCGCCCTGATGCTCCTGGTGGCCGGGTATCCGATCGCCTACGCCGCCTGGC
>JAWVZJ010000218.1:0-5021 GCA_033722255.1 Thermoanaerobaculia bacterium
GCGGTCCTGCCGGCGTTGGCCGTGGTCGGGATCTTGTTGGGTCCCCTGGTCGTGGAGTCGGCTCGCCGTGCTAGGGCCGTCGTTTCGGCACGGGGGACACCGGTGCGGTTGGACCTCTACCGGCGGACCAGCGAGTGGATCCGGGGATACACGGCGGAAGATCGGGTCGTGGCTACGCTGGAGATCGGAGGGCTGGGTTTCTACTCGAATCGCCCGATCCACGATCTGCTGGCCCTGGTCAGCCCGGCGGCTCTCCCCGCGGTCCACCGGGGGGATCTGGCGGCCGCCTTCCACGCCGGGAAACCGGATCTTTTCGTCGTCTACTCGCCCCACCGCTCGCTCCTCCAGCCGATCCTGGACGACCCGGATTTCCAGGTCGACTTCTGTCCGGTGACGCGGCTGGCGGCGAAGAAGGGGACGCCGTCGGTCACGGTCTACGGTCGCCGTCCCCGGCCGGCCACCACTCCCTGCGTGAACCTCCGCGACTGACCTCCTGGTCGTCCCGCCCCGGTTGACGTAAGCTCGCTCTTTGTGCGCTCTCTCCGCCATCTCCTCGTCGGCATCGCCGTACCGATCCTTCTCCTCGGCGCCTTCCTCGGGATCCGTCGCGTCCTGGAGGGGTTTCGACGGCCCCACGTGGTTCTGATCGTCATCGACACCCTCCGGGCGGACAAGCTCGGGGCCTGGGGACACCCCGAGCCGGTGTCCCGGGAGTTGGACTCCCTGGCGGCCCGGGGAGTCCGCTTCGAGCGGGTCTTGGCCCAGTCGAGCTGGACGCGGCCGTCCATCGCCTCCATGATCTCGTCCCGCCTTCCCCGGGTTCTGGGAATCTATCGAGAGCGGCACGACGTGCTTCCCGGTCGGGCGGAGACCCTGGCCGAGGTCCTGGATCGGAGCGGCTATCGGACCTTCGGGGCGACGGCGAACCCGAACATCAACTCGGTGTTCCGGTTCGATCAGGGATTCGATGTCTACGTCGACAGCACGAGTGTCTGGGCCTGGATGCGGGACGAGGCCCCCGAGGAGACCCCGATCATTCGCCAGGAGACACCGATCCGGCCGGCAGATGAGCTCTTCCAGGAGGCTCTGGAATGGGTGGACCGATCGGAAGAGCGGGAGCCGGTCTACCTCCAGCTGAACCTGATGGAGGTTCACGAACACGGCGTGCCCATGAGCCGCCGGCCGGAATTCCGGGAGTTGTTCCAGGGGCATCCGGAGGCTGGCTATCTCCAGGCCGTCCGCCAGGTCTCCCGGGACGTGGGGGCCTTCGTCCAGGAGCTGGAGTCCCGGGCCGGATGGAAAGACGCACTGTTCGTGATCACCAGCGATCACGGCGAGGGTCTGGGAGACCATCCCGGTGTCGCCGGCGCAGCCAATCACGGGCGGACACTCTACGAGTCCCAGATCCACGTCCCCCTGATCCTCTACTCCCCCGGGGAGACGGTGCCCTCCGGGCTGGAGATCGAGGAGCCGGTTCGGCTCCTGGACCTGATGCCGACGATCCTGGAGCTGGTGGGAGTGGACGGCCCGGCCGGGATGCAGGGCCGGTCCCTGGTTCCCCTGATCCGGGGCAGGGAGATCTCCCTGCCGGAAACTTTCGTGTTCGAGACCGAGTTCCACGGCGTCGACAAGATCGGGATCGCCGACGACGACTGGAAGCTGATCCTCTCGGACGACGAGCAGGCCGGGACCGCCCCCCTGGAGCTCCAGTCCAATCATGGTACGGAGGACGGGGTCCGGACGAACCGGGCGGAGGCTCATCCGGAACGGGTCCGTCGACTTCGAAGGGAGCTCCGGCGGTGGGAGCGGGCCCATCCCCGGGCCCCTTCCCAGCAGCCCGGGGACGGCGGACCGTCGCCAGAGGAGAGAAAGCAGCTCGAGGCACTCGGGTACATCCAGTGACCGGTTCCCGAGGGTGACGCAACCGGAGATCGCCCGTTTCGTCTTCGTCGGTTCCCCCTCGTCCAACTCAGAGGCCTGACTCGCCCCCGAGATCGGGGTCGGAGCCCGGGCCGGAGCCAGGGAAGCTGTCCCGGACTCCCGGGCCGGGGGCGAGCCGTCCCGCGCACCGGCTGGATCCCGTGGCGACATCCGGTCTCTTCCCCTCGATGGCACGGTCTCTGCACCCACGAGAGGAGCCCCTCGACGGCTCTCTGCCGTGGCCGCCTCGAATTTGCGCCCCATGTCTCTTTCGGAAACCCTCCCCTCGTTCCCCGGCACCCGGCCGGGGCGCCGTCTCTGGTGGATCCTGGGGCTCGTCGCCCTGGGGGTCGCCATCGTCCTCGTCTGGGTCTATCGCTCGAGCGAGCCCCTGGTGGTGGAGAGGGTCGAGAAGCGACTCGGTCGTCGGCTCGGAGCCGAGGTCACGGTAGGAGAGGTCCGGCCGGTCCTGGCCGGGGCCGAGCTCCGGGACGTGACGATCCGGGGCCCCGGCGAATTTCGCTTCCGGTCGGGGATGGTCCGGGCTCCCCTGGATCTCGGCGGACTCGCGGTCGATGGTGCCACCCCGATCGGGACGATCCTGCTGCGGGACGTGGAGGTGGTGCTGGATCCCCGGTCGGAGGAGACCCGGAGCTGGATCCGGAGCCTCGCGGGCTCGGCGAAGGGCTCCCGGGAGGGGGAAGGCGACGATAGGGGCGGCGCCTCGGGGCTGTTCTCCGGGATCGATCTCTCCTCCGCCGACCTCGAGATCGACGAGCTCTCTTTGATGCTCGTGGATGCCCGGGGAGATCGTCGAGGTCTCCTGTCGAAGGGCAGGTTCCGGATCGATCGGTCCGGCCGAGCCCGGACCGAGATTGTGGGCGGGGCGACGCTGGCCGGAGGCGGCCACCTGACCTTGGAGGCCGCGGACGAGGAGCGAGGGGGAGCGATCGCCGTGTCCACGACCGATCTCAAGACACGGTGGATCCTGCCTCTGCTTCCGGCGGGGATCGGCCTCCGGGAGACCGAGGAGACCCGGCTGGCGACCTCGGTCGATCTCGCCCGGAAAGGGGCCGGGGAGCCGTGGAAGGGCTCGGCCTCCCTGGAGGTCCGGGGCGTGACCGTGGTCTCCGACGAGCTCGCCGAAGCTCCCGTACCGCTTCCCGGTCTCGATTTCACCGTGGAGGAGCTGGAGATCTCCGGCCGGGACCGATGGCAGATTCGCCGGGGTGTCCTGGATGTCGAATCCGGTCCGGTGATCGATCTGGAAGCCCTCTTCCAGGGGGCCTCCGAGGGGGATCGGTACCGGGTGGAAGCCCGGGTGACGAGGAGCGATTGCCAGGAGCTGGTGGAAGTCACGCCGTCCGTCCTCCTCCGGGATCTCGAGACGATGACGCTTGGTGGCTCGTACAGCGCTGCGCTCCTCCTGGACCTGGACATGGCGGACCTGGAGGCCACGGAGCTCGAGCTCTCCTTCGACGACGGATGTAGCTTTCGACGGATGCCCCGGGAGATCCGGGCCGAGACCCTGGCCGGGCCGTTCAGGATCCAGGTCCCGGCCGCCGAGGAGGGGAGGGAGCTCGAGATCGTGACCGGCCCCGGGTCGGAACGGTGGGTCCCCCTGAACGGGATCAGCCGTTACCTGAAGCAGGCGGTCCTCACCCACGAGGACGCCGATTTCTACGAGCACGAGGGCTTCGCTCCCTGGGCCATCCGGAACTCCCTGGTGGAGAATCTGAAGGCCGGGCGGTTCGAGCGAGGGGCGAGCACCATCTCCATGCAGCTGGCCAAGAACCTCTACCTTTCCCGGGAGAAGGTCCTGGCTCGGAAGGTCCGGGAGGTTTTCCTGACCTGGTGGCTGGAGCGGGAGCTGAGCAAGGACGAGATCTTCGCCCTCTATCTGAACCTGATCGAGTACGGACCGAATCTCTACGGAATCGGTCCCGCGTCCCGACACTACTTCGACGCCAGGCCCTCGCGGCTCGGACCGGTGGAGGGCGTGTTCCTGGCCACCCTGCTCCCGGCTCCGAAGCGCTACCACCGGAACTACGAACGCGGATCCCTGAGCTCGTCCACCGAGTCCCAGATGCGATTTCTCCTGGAGCACATGCATCGCAAGGGACGGATCACCCGGGAGGAGATGGAGTGGGGGCTCGAGGCCCTGGAGGACTTCCGGTTCGGTCGGGTTCACCGCCGGGGATTCTCCCTCCGGAGGCTCTTCGATCCCCTGATCGACCCGGATCGGGACCGGACCGAGGGGAGGGATCCGGGCTCCTGAAGCCCGGAGCCTCCCGGTCCGGGAACCGCCGGCATCTCTCGCCACACTTCTCTTCTGCCGCGATCGCGAATCTGTCGGAATCTGCGGCGTTGCGCACGCCCCTGGCTCCTTGCCGCACTTCCGACATCGGCTCGGAGCCTGCCGGGGCGCCGGTGTGGCGTCGCGAGTCGTCGCGAGAACTGGATCCGGAGATATCCTGGGCCGGATGTTCGAGCTCGGGATCCTGCTGCTGGTCGGTCTCCTGGCCGGGACCCTCAACGTGGTGGCGGGGGGCGGCTCCTTCCTCACGCTTCCGGTGCTGATCTTCCTGGGGCTGCCCCCGACGGTGGCCAACGGCACGAACCAGGTGGGAATCCTGGCCCAGAATCTCGGAGCGGTCTGGAGCTTTCACTCCTTCCGGGTCCTTCGCTGGCGCTGGGCCCTCCAGATGGCGGTCCCGGCCACGGTGGGGGCGGCCCTGGGAACCTGGGCCGCCCTGGAAGTGTCGGACGAGGCGTTCCAGAAGATCCTGGCCGTGCTGATGGTGGTCGTCACCCTCTGGACCCTGGTCGGACGGGGGCGCCGGGGGACTGAGGACCCGGACTTCGAGCCGGGCCCGCCGGGGTGGCCGCTCTGGTTGGGCTTCTTCGGGGTCGGGCTGTACGGCGGCTTCGTTCAGGCCGGGGTCGGTTTCTTCATCCTAGCCGTCACCAGCTGGGCCGGACTGGACCTGGTACGGGGAAACGCGGTGAAGGTGCTGACCATCCTCTGCTTCACGATCCTCTCCCTCTCGCTGTTCGCCTGGCAGGGTCAGGTGAGCTGGTCGGAGGGAGGAATCCTGGCC
>JAWVZJ010000219.1:0-5014 GCA_033722255.1 Thermoanaerobaculia bacterium
AGACGTGGGCGAGATCGTGGAGCTCTGGAACCTGGTCTTCATGCAGTACGACCGGGACGCGGACGGGTCGATGGAGCCCCTCCCCGACCCCTCGATCGACACCGGCGCCGGCCTGGAGCGGGTGGCGGCGGTGCTCCAGGGCGTGGACTCGAACTACGACACCGATCTGTTCCAGCCGATCCTTGCCGCGGCGGCGGAGATCGCGGACACCTCCTACGGGAGCGATCCCCGGGACGACGTGGCCCTACGAGTCATCGCCGATCATCTCCGGGCGGTGACGTTTCTCCTGGCCGACGGCGTGATCCCCGGGAACGAGGGACGGGGCTACGTGCTGCGCCGGATCCTCCGCCGGGCCGTCCGGCACGGGATGCATCTGGGCTTCGAGGATCCGTTCCTCCACCGGCTGATCCCGGTCCTGGAGGAGGTCATGGGCAAGGCCTATCCGGAGCTGGCGGAGACCCGGGAGGCGAATCAGACCACCGTCCGGGCCGAGGAGGAGAAGTTCCTCACCACGGTGGCAACCGGGGCACGGCAGATCCAGGAGGCGGTGGAGGAGGCCCGGGAGGAGGCCCGGGGCCGACTCTCCGGAGAGACGGTCTTCCGCCTCTACGACACCCACGGCCTTCCCCTGGAGGTGATCCGTGAGATCGCCGAGGAGGAGCAGATGGGGATTGACGAGGAGGGATACCGGGAGGCCCTGGAGGAGCAGAGGCGACGGTCCCGGGAGGCCACCGGCGACGAGCAGCAGCGGATGGCCGCCGTCCGGGACCTCGTGGCCCGATCGGAGGAGGTCGATGAGACCGACTTCGTGGGGTACGAAGAGCTGAGCCTGGAGGGAGTCCGGGTGACCGGGATCGTCCGGGAGGGGGACGAGGAGCCCGAGATCGTCCCGGAGCTGGGTGTCGGCGAGTCTGGAGAGGTCTTGCTCGAGGGGACGCCGTTCTACGCCGAGTCCGGGGGTCAGGTCGGCGACGCCGGCGAGCTCCGCTGGCCGGGAGGCCGGGCTCGGGTCCTGGACACCCGGGGAGACGGGGCCGGCCACGTCTACCACCGGATTCGGGTGGACGCCGGAGTGCTCGAGAAGGGATCCACGGTGGACGCCCGGGTGGACGAAGAGCGCCGCCGGGACACGGAGCGCAACCACACCGCGACCCACCTCCTCCACGCGGCGCTGCGGGAGAAGCTGGGGGAGACGGTGCGCCAGGCCGGCTCCCTGGTCCATCCGGGCCGGCTCCGGTTCGATTTCACCTTCTCCCGACCCCTGTCCCGGGAGGAGCTGGAGTGGCTCGAGGAACGGGTCAACGAGTGGATCCGCCGCGCCGTGTCCACGGAGATCCGGATCCAGCCCTATCGGGAGGCGGTGGCCCAAGGGGCGATGGCCCTCTTCGGGGAGAAGTACGGGGAGGAGGTCCGGACGGTGGAGGTCCCGGGGTTTTCCCTGGAGCTCTGCGGTGGATGTCACGTCGGAAACACGGGGGAGATCGGGTTGTTCCTGACCACGGCGGAGCGGGGAGTGGCCTCGGGGGTCCGCCGAATCGAGGCGATCACCGGCCGGGCGGCTCTGGGAGAGGTCCGGAGGCGTGAGCGGCTGCTGGAGACCATCGGCGAGAGGCTGGGGACCGAGACGGAGCGGGTCCCGGAAGAGATCGAAGGTCTCCAGGAGAGGGTGAGGGAGGCGGAGAAGGAGCTGGCCCGGCTCCGTCGAGAGATGGTCAAGGGCTCGACGGAGGAGTCGGAGGCGGCCCCGGTGGAGGTGGACGGCATCCGGGTCCTGGCCCGGGAGGTCCCCGCGGCTCCGGCCCAGGAGCTGCGGGAGATGGCGGACATGCTCCGTCAGCGCCTCGGCTCCGGGGTCGTGGTCGTCGGGAGCCGGGAGGAGGAGAAGGTCTCCCTGGTCGCCGCCGTCAGCGACGATGTGACGGACAGGGTCCACGCCGGAGACCTGGTCCGGACGCTGGCCTCCCGTCTGGGAGGAGGCGGGGGTGGTCGGGCCGACTTCGCTCAGGCCGGGGGACGGAGCCCCGAGAAGCTCGACGAGGTGCTGGATGCCGTTTCCGAGGAGGTGCGGAAGACCCTCGGGTCGTGAGCTCGGGTCGTGGGCCCTCGAACCGTCCTATTTTCCCGTCGTGATCAGAAGCCGGTCGTCGGGGCCCCGCTCGATTCGGACCGGGCGTGCCCGGCCGAGCTCGTGCTCGCTGCCGACGGCGGGCCGTTTCGGAGGAGGCGGCAGGGAGGGAACGAAGCCCTGGTAGAGCGTGAGGACTCTCCGGATGTAGTCTCGGGTCTCCCGGTACGGAGGGATGTCGCCCCACCGTCGCACCGCCGTCGGTCCCGCGTTGTAGGCAGCCAGGGCCAGAGTCAGATTCTCCCCGAAATCGTCCAGGAGCCGGCGGAGATAGCGAGTTCCTCCCTGGATGTTGTGCTCGGGGTC
Source organism: Thermoanaerobaculia bacterium (assembly GCA_033722255.1). GTDB lineage: Bacteria > Acidobacteriota > Thermoanaerobaculia > Multivoradales > JAIOJS01 > JAWVZJ01. The sequence goes on from JAWVZJ010000219.1 coordinate 2,432, forward strand.
GAAGGGATCGTCCACGTCCAGCTCCCGGGCGGTCTCGGGCATCAGTTGCATCAACCCCATGGCTCCCTTTCGGGACACCGCCCGGTCGTCGAAGGCAGATTCCACCCGGATGATGGCCCGGACGAGGTCCGGGTCCAGGCTGCGGCGCTGCGAATAGAGGTCGATCAACCCGTCCCAGCGGTGTTCAGGGATGGAGACCCGGGGAGGAGTCGAAGGGTTGCTCCGGCTCGAGCTCCCGTCGTTGTGGACCAGGAGAGTTCCGTCGGCGTCAACCGAGAGCTTCACCTCCGGTGCTGCCGGTGTGGTGATCAGCAACGTCAGGGTCCAGAGAACGAGGATCCGGGGCCGTGTCGACATGACGAGTGGTTCGAAGCGTGAATCATCAGCTTATCAGAAGGCCCCGGAGCTTCCGAGCCGGAGGCTTCCTGTGAGCTCCGCGATGATACGCTCCCCGCATCGCGGTGGGATCGGCGACTCGATCCGAGGGCGACTCCGCGACCCGACGCGAGTCGGTCTCTCCGGGGTTCCCGGCTGGGGTCCGGCGGAGCCGTCTGGAGTGTCCCGGCCCACGCTCACTACCACCTACACGACCTCGTGACGACACCCCATGGATAGTCCAGACTCGATCCCCGAGATCCTGGAGCACCGACGCACGGCAGGCGCGTATCCTCCGGTTTCCTCGACTCTCCGCTCGGAAAGGACCACTCCGTCCTCTGCTCCCGACTCGATCGCGGCAGGGCGCCGTTCCGGAGCACCGGAAGGCGACGATCGACGCCTTTCCCGCCCTCGTCACCCCGACGCCGCGAATCGCTCGGAATAGTCTCCCGAAGACCCGAGACGAGCTCCCGTGCGCAGGCATCTGACCGTCCCCAACGTCCTCTCCCTGTTCCGGATTCTCCTGGTTCCGCTCCTGGTGGTGGTCCTGCTCACGAAGTTCGAAGGTAAGGAGCTCGTGGGCCTGGCCGTGTTTCTCCTAGCCTCCCTCACCGACCTTCTGGACGGGTTCATCGCCCGGCGATGGAAGATGGAAACCCGACTGGGGAAGCTCCTGGACCCGGCCGCCGACAAGCTCCTGACCGCCGCCGCGTTCGTCTCCCTGGTAGAGCTCGGGGTGGCCCCGGCCTGGATGGTGGTGGTGATCCTGAGCCGGGAGTTCGCCGTCTCCACCCTACGGAGCTTCGCCGCCGCCGAGCAGGTGGTCATCGCCGCCATCTGGTCCGGGAAGCTCAAGACCTTCGTCCAGGTCGTGGCCATCAGCCTGTTGATCCTCTACGAGAAGCTGGGAGAGTTCAGCCATCTGGCACCGATCTCGCTCTGGGTCGTGCTGGTGATCACGGTGTACTCCGGAATCGAGTACTACGTCCGGTACGGACGTCTGGTACTGATGGCCCGGGATCGTCCGTCTTGACGCGGTGGCTGGAAGCCCTGGCCATCTGGGCCGGTCGGCGGGCCCGGATCGTCTTCGCGGTGGCCCTGCTGGTGGGGATCGGCTCTGTCCTGGCCCTGACCCGGCTCGAGATCGAGACCGACGTCCTGGCGCTGCTTCCCGAGGGGGATCCGGTGGTGGAGGACTTCCGGGAGCTGGTGGACCGCTTCGGAAGCCTGGACCTCTTCCTGGTCGGGATCCGGGTGCCCGAGGGAGCGGAGCTCGAGCCCTACCAGGATTTTGCGGATCGCCTCGCCGCCGGGCTCCGGGGGATGGAGACCATCGAGTACGTGGACTACCGTCTGGGAGCCACGGAGGAGCTGTTCCGGGACCTGATGCCGAGCTCCCTTCTCTTCCTGGACGAAGAGGAGCGGAGGCGGCTCGAGGAACGACTCTCCAGCCAGGGGCTCCAGGAACGGGCCAAGATCCTCCGGAGGCTCGCCACCTCGCCCCAGTCCCTGATGGTCAAGCCCCTGATCCGTCTGGACCCTCTGGGACTCTCGGATTTCTTCCTGGAGCGGGTCCGGCAGACGGGAGGGGCCCTGTCCGTGGATCTCTCCAGCGGCTACTACCTCTCCCGGGACCACCGTCTCATGCTGGTCCTGGCGAAGCCGGAGAGGCCCGCCCAGGACATCGACTACGCCGACCGTCTCGTCGAGAAGACCGACCGACTCCTGACCTCGGTGAAGTCCGACTGGGAGGAGATCGCGGCGGAGACGACGGAGGCCGCAACCCCGCCGGAGACCTTTCTCGGCGGCGGATACGTCACGGCCCTGGACGACGCGTCCCTGATCACGAGGGACGTGGTCTGGAACGCCGTCACCTCTTTGGGCGTGGTGCTGCTTCTCTTCCTCTGGGCCTTCCGTAGGTTCGGGCCGGTCTTCTTCGCGCTGCTTCCCCTGGTGGCCGGGGTTCTCTTCACCTTTTCCTTCACCGCCCTGACCCTGGGGAAGGTGAGCTCCGCCACCGGAGGTACGGGAGCCCTGCTCATCGGGCTGGCGATCGATTTCGTCATCGTCTCGTACGGACGCTACGTGGAGGAGCGACGACGGGGATCGTCGGTGGGCCGATCGATCCGCCGGATGAGCGGATCCAGCGGACGGGCTGTGGTGGTGGGAGCCGTGACCAGCGCCGCCACCTTCTACGCCTTTCTGGTG
>JAWVZJ010000220.1:0-4982 GCA_033722255.1 Thermoanaerobaculia bacterium
ACCCGCCGCCCCTCCCTGGCCGCCACGGCCAGGGTCCCCCCGCAGCCCAGCTCCACGTCGTCGGGAAGGGCTCCCACGGCCAGGACGTCGAGGGTCTTCATTCAGTGCCCTCCGCCGGGTCGATTACCTGGAGCCTCCCAGGACGGGACTCGAGGCCCCCGGCGAGGCGATCGATCAGACCCTCGCCGTACCGTCCCCGGAAGTAGCTCACCGAGAGGTTCCGTTCGTGGGGCTCGCCGCCGGGGGCGACGAAGGAGCGGAGATTCTCCAGCCGCCGGTGGACCACCTCGTCCCGTCGGGCCGCCGCCTGCCGGACCTTGCTCCCGAAGGTCTCCAGGGCCCGGAGGACGTTCTCCCGGGTCTTCTCCCACGGGCGCTCGAGATTCGGGTCCAGGACCAGGGCCCGATCCCGGAGGTCGTCCAGGAGCTCCTCCGCCCTCTCCTTCGACGGCTCCATGAAGTCCGGGGCCAGCCGCCGGGCCAGCCGCCGGTCCAGGGACTCCTCCGGCTCGAGGACGGCGGACGGGGGAAGGGAGAGCTCGTCGAGGATCTTCCAGTGCCGCTCCTCCACCAGGAGCGCCTGGGGCCGAAGGGTGACCACGGGAGCCGGGATCCCCAGGAGATCGTAGAAGGGAGCCGCCTGGGCGAAATAGGAGAGCTCCCCCGGTCCCAGGAGCTGGAGGGAGGTCCCGAAGACGGCGTCCTGGACGGCGGGGCGGGTCAGGACGTTCGTGGACAGGACCGAGGGATTGTCGTCCAGGGTCTCCAGCAGCTCGTTCACGGGACGGGGCTCCCGGTCTCCTCCCCGGAGGGCGAACCGCTCCTGCCCCACCCACACGATGCGCCGTCTCTCCCCTCCGCTCAGGAGGAACAGGGGAGCGGCGTCGGCGGGGTGGGGGACCTGGAGGGAAAACCCGGCCTCCTCGATCGTCCGGTCCCGCTCGGCCAGCCTCTCTTCGACGCCCCGGCGCTCCTCGATTAGCCGGCGGAGAAAGGGGTCCTGGGCCCGCTTGAGCTCCGGGAGCAATGCGTCCACCCAGAGGGGGCTCCGGTCGCCCAGCAGAGCAGTCATCGTGCGACAGAAGGCCTCTCCGAAGCGGGCGTCGGGCCGGTAGTGGGCCCGGAGGGTCTGGATCCACTCCCGGAACGGGGAGTAATCGAAGCGCTCCTCCAGCTTCCGGAACACCTCCTCCACTCCCGGACCGAGGGTCCTCATGCCGACCGGAAGCAGGGGATCCGGATCCTCTCCCAGCCCCACCTCGATCCTCTCCTGGCCGGCCCAGAAGCCGGTCCCTGCGACCTCGTCGAAGTCGTGATCCTCGGTGGCGACCCAGAAGAGGGCCACGGCGGGAGCTCCCCGGCGTTCGAGCCGCTCGGCCTCCAGGGTGGCGCCCAGGGCCTTCAGGAGCGTGTAGAGGGGACCCCCGAAGAGCCCGGCCTGCTGACCGGCGACCACGACCCGGGTCTCCGGTTCGGAGAGCTTTTCGGCCAGCAGGTGACTCCGGGGATGGCCGTAGCCGTCGTTGGCCCGCCCCAGGGCCTCGGCGATCCGGGATCTGTCGACCTCCGGAGCCGGGAGCTCCCGCTCCTCGCCCATCCCCCGGAAGCGCACGGGGGAGAGGAGCTCCCGGTGGAGGCCCCGACACCAGCTCTCGACGAGCTCCGGGAGGGGAGCCGGGAGCTCAGGTCGGCTTGTGGCCGACGACGATGAGGCGCTCGCTGTCGTGGTCATACGGTTCCCCCTGGAAATTGCCGAAGAGCGCGTCGACTTCGAGGCCGGCCCACCGCATGCCGATCGCGACCTCGTCCCGGGTGTAGGCCCGGACGCTCTCGAGGAAGGTCCGGGTCGAGCTCGTCGGCGAGCCGATCCGGATCCTCTTCTTGATCCTCCGCTGCTCCCGATCCCACCAGCGTCGGATCTCCACGCGCTCTCCCTGCACCTCCCGGACCTCGTGCTCCTGGAGGTCGGCGAGGGTGGCCTCCCGGTTCATCAGGTCGATGAGGACTCTTCCGCCGGGCCCGAGGACTCGGACGATCTCCTCCAGGACCCGGAAGTTCTGACGCTCCTGGTCGAAGTATCCGAAGGAGGTGAAGAAGTTCAGGACCCAGTCGAACGTGCCGTCGGCGAAGGGCAGGCACCGCATGTCTCCGCCGACCCGGGGCAACTCGGGGCTCTGGGCCAACAGGGTCAGGGAGAGATCGCAGCCCAGGGCCCGGATACCACGGCGGCGGAGCGCTTCGGTATGGCGTCCGGCTCCGCAGGCCAGGTCCAGGACCGCCCGGGGAGACTCCTCGAAGAGATCGGTTACGAACTCCACGTGGGCTCGCGCCTCCTCGGGGTCCCGGTGGGCGTAGAGCTCTAGGTACTCCTCGCCGAACCACTCTTGATACCAGGCCAAGAAAGCCTTTCCTTTCCCGGAGCCGAAGCGGAGATGGGTGTCGTTGGCGATTCACTTTGCATGGTCGGCCGGCGAGCCGGACCGCGAGCCTACCATCCCGGAGGAGTGGATCCGCCCTTCTCGAGTCCCCTGCCGGGCTATGATCGCTGTCCGTGTTCCAGACCGAGACCCAGACCCAGACGGAGGGAAGATCGAGCCCCCTCACCCAGGGCCGACGACCGAGTCCGGCCGGCGGGCCGGCTCCGGAGCGATGAGCGAGACCCGATCCCGGATTTACGAAGGGTCGCGGGAGGAGGTCCTGGGAGCGGCCAGGGAGGCGGTCGAGCTCTGGGGCGGAGAGTGGACCGAGACCGAGACCGAGAATGTCGCGGCCGAGGTCCGATTTCCGGTACAGGCCGGGTTGAGACACTCCGTGGCCCGGGCCCGGATCCGCTCGGAGCGGGAGCCTGCCGGGATCCGGCTGGTCCTCGAGCTGGACCCCCTCTCCTGGCACCTCCACGGTCCGGCGGTGGCGGTGTTGTTGCCGGCGGCTCTGGCGGCGTTGGCGGTGGTCCTCTGGCCCTTCTTCCCCGCCCTGGGCGCCCTCGTTCCCCTGGGCCTGGTGACGGCGTTGGGAGCCTGGTTCTTGGTCCTCACCCGGCTCCAGAACCGGGGAGCGTCGGAGCTCCTGGAGACGGTCGAGGGGATCCTGAGGACCTCGTCGTGAAACTCTCCGCCGGGTCCTCCTCTTCGCCCTCGTCCAGACCGTAGGGTACGGCCAGGAGGAAAAGCATCAGTCGCTGGACCTCGGTGTCGTTCCAGCTGTCCTCGAAGAGGGCCGCCACCAGGAATCCGCCGAAGGCGGCCAGGACGCCCACGTAGAGGTCCGCCCGGGGACCTTCCCGGGCGCCTCCCCGGCGAAAGAGGCGGAAGGTCCGGAAACCGCTGACGGCGAAGAGGGAGAGGAGCGCCAGGAAGGCCGGTACACCCCGCTCCGCCGCCATCTGGAGATAGGAGTCGTGGAGATGGGGAACCGAATGCCGGGGAGCGGTGGGATGGCGGTAAAGGGGGTAGCGCTCGGAGACCATTCCCGGGCCTTGGCCGAGGATCGGCCGGTCCGCGACCATGTGGAGACCGGCCCAGGCCATGGCCAGGCGGTCGTAGTTCGTGGGATCGGAGAGATCGACGATCGATCCGATCCGCTGGGCCACCGGTCCCTGGGAGAGGGCCAGGAGGAGGATCAGGGCGAAGCCCGCCGCCGCCAGTCGCAAGCGGCGCCGTCCCAGGAGGAGGAGGATCAGGAAGCCTGCGGCCACTCCGACCCAGGCGCTCCGGGTCAAGCTCGAGAGAAGAGCCACATTGATGGGGATCAGGGCGATCCAGCGCCAGCCCCCGACCCGACGCCCGGCGGCCAGCTCGGCGCAGAGGAGGAGATCGGCGATCATGAGGATTCCGGAGAGGGTCATGTAGTGGGAGAAGGTGCCGGGAATCCGATGGGACAGATCGATGGTTCCGTGGACCGCAAGCTGCGCCAGGCCCACCAGGGACTCCGCCGTGGCCAGGAGGACGACCCCGTCGATGGCGAGTCGGATCCGACGCTCTCCCCGGACCAGGAGGAGGCCCAGGACCAGCGTCGAGAGGTTGAAGAGCTCTCCCAGCTCCCCCACGCTCTCCCGAGGCTGGTGGGATCCGGCGGTGGAGAGCACCAGGAGCAGGGCGTACACACCGAGGGCCAGAAGGACCGGCCGGAAACGACGTCGATCCAGGGACCGGAAGGAACGCCGAAATGGGGCCAGCAAGAGGGTCAGGCCCAGGAAGAGGTTGGAGAGGGCGAGGCCGAAGAGAGCCACCAGGTGGCTCCAGTAGAGCCAGAAGGCCGGCCCGGGGTCGGAATCGGCGCCGGGATCGCCCTCGGGTGGTGGAGTCTGTTGCACGGATTCGAGGGTCATCGGGCCGCCGTGTGGCGGGACGGTAGTGTATCGTAGGCACGCCCGCAGGATCCCTGTCGTAATGTCTCGCTTCTTCCTCTGTCACCTCCCCTCCGGTCCGCGATGCCCGAAGCGCGCCTCCTGAGCCTGGAGGGCCGGACGGCACTGGTGACCGGGGCCAGTGGCGCCATGGGTGGCGCGATCTCACGGAGCTTGGCCCGGCGGGGAGCGAATCTCGTCCTTTCCGGACGGAACGAGAAACGGCTGGAAAGGACCGCCGACTCCGCCCGGGCCCTGGGGATCCGGGTGGTCGTCGTGGCCCGGGATCTGACGGAAGTGGGAGCCGTGGAGATCCTGGCGGAGCGTGCCGAGGAGCTCTTCGGCGGAGTCGACCTCCTGGTCCACGCCCTGGGGACCTTCCACTCCGGCGAGATCGCCGAGACCGCCGCACCGGAGCTCGAGGGTCAGCTCGCGGTGAACCTCCGGGTGCCCTGGGCCCTGACCCGGCGCCTGCTCCCCGGGGTGAAGGAGCGACGGGGGGAGATCGTGTTCGTCAACTCCACCGTCGGCCTCGGTGCCCGGGGCGGCGTGGGAGCGTACGCCGCCTCGAAGCAGGCGCTCCGGGCCCTGGCCGACAGCCTCCGGGACGAGCTGGGCCGGCTGGAGCCCGCCGAGG
>JAWVZJ010000221.1:0-4974 GCA_033722255.1 Thermoanaerobaculia bacterium
CGGCACCACGGGAAGCTCCGGCGGCGGGGTCCGGCCCTCGATCTCGTCGAGCTCGGTGTGGCAGACGCCGCAAGCCCGGACCCGGACCAGGATCTCCCCGGATTCCGGCTCGGGCCCGGGTCGCTCCACCAGCCGGAGGGGACCCACTTCGGAGACCTGGTCGCCGACGGATTCGAGGATCATCGCTCGCACGGCGGCACCCCCGGTTCAGTCCGGTCGGATGACGATCTTGCCGAAGTGCTTCCCCTCCTTCACGTGCTCGAAGGCGGCGGGGGCCTCTTCGAAGGGGAAGGTTCGATCCACCACCGGGTGGATCTCCCGGGCGTCCACGGCCCGGACCAGGGAGTGCAGTCCGTCCCGATGGCCGACGAGGATTCCCTGGAGCCGGATCCGCCGCATCAGGATGGGGACCACCGAGAGGGGAGCCTCGGCTCCGGAGAGGACGCCGATGACGCTGATGGTGCCTCCGATCCGGACCGCCTGAAGGGATTGCCGGAGGGTTTTCGCGCCTCCAACCTCGATCACCTGGTCGACTCCCTCGCCTCCGGTGAGCTCCTTGGCTTTCCGGCCCCAGTCCGATTCGGTGGAGTAGTTGATCCCGTGGCGGGCTCCCAGATTCCGGGCTCGCTCGAGCTTCTCGTCCGAGGACGAGGTGACGAGGACCTCGGCGCCGAGGGCCCGGCCGAGTTGGAGGGCGAAGAGGGACACTCCCCCCGTGCCCAATGTCAGGAGGGTCTGCCCCGGTCCCAGATCTCCTTCCAGGGTCAGGGCGGACCAGGCGGTGAGGCCGGCGCAGGGCAGGGTGGCGGCCTCCTCCCAGGAGAGGCATTCGGGGGCCTTCACCACTCCGGAGACCGGGAAGTTCCGGGCGTCGGTGAGGGTCCCGGGCAGAGGCCCGCCCAGGGTTCGCCGAAGGCGCGGCCTCGTGGGTCGGCCGGCGATCCACCCCTGAGCGAAACAGGGGATCACCCGATCCCCGACGGCGAGCTCCTCCACCTCGTCCCCCACGGCCACCACCTCTCCGGCGGCGTCGGAGCAGGGGACGAGGGGCAGGTCCTGGGACGGGTCGTAGCTGCCCTCCACCATCATCAGATCCCGGTAGTTCAGGGAGACGGCCCGGATGGCGACCTGGACTTCTCCCGGTCCCGGATCCTCGACCTCGCCCTCGACGAGACGGAGACCGTCCAAACCGAAGGAACCCTGGATCTTCCAGGATCGGGTCTTCACGACTCGTCCAGGCTGTCTCGCATGGTCTTCGCCAGCTTCTCCGCCGTGGCGGAGGCGAGGTTCCTGGGGGACCATCCGATGCCCAGCCCCCGGCTGTCCTGTTTCGGAATGACGTGGAAATGGACGTGGAAGACGGCCTGATGGGCGGAGCTGCCGTTGTTCTGGAGGACGTTGTACGCCTCGCAGCCCGTGGCCTCCATCACCGCCCGGCAGATCCGGGGCAGAACCCGTCCCAGGGCCGCCGCGCTCTCGTCCGAGAGCTCGTGGAGGTACGCCTTCCTCTCCTTGGGGATCACCAGGGTGTGGCCCTTGGAGAGGGGATTGATGTCCAGGAACGCCAGGACGTGGTCGTCTTCGTAGACACGGTGGCAGGGGATCTCCCCGTCCAGGATCTTGTCGAATACCGTTTTGCTCATGGCTCGAAGTCTATCGAAGGGCCCCGGAAGGCGCCGAGGTCGTACCAGACCCCGAGACCCAGATAGGTCTCGTCCCGGAAGAAGAACTCCCCGATCGGTGTCCGGCCCGACATCCAGGTCAGGGCGAGGCGCCAGGGACCGTCGATCTGCCGGATGCCGGCCTGGGCCGAGACGTCGATCTCCCAGTCTCGCTCCTGGAAGCTGTTCAGGTCCAGGGCCAGATAGGTGTCCCAGGCGTCGGATTCCGGGAGGGGCAGGTAGACCTCGGTACCGAGCTGGGCCCGGCCCGGCTCCTGGAGCGCCTCGTCGATGGTGCTCTCTTTGTAACCGTAGGCCCCCTCACCGTACAGACGCCAGCGCCGGAGGGGTTTCCAGCTCATTCCGACCCGGACCTCTTCCCGGGTGTAATCGATCCGCTCTCGCCCCGACCGTTCCTGGAGCTCGTCACCGATGTGACTGGAGGTGTGGTGGATCCCCACCTTCACCGCCCACCGATCGCTGAGACGATGGGCGAGCTGGAGTCCGTAGATGCCGTCCCAGCCGACGTTGTCCTGATTGTGATCCAGATCGAACTGGCCGTTGAAACCGGCGAGAACCGAGAGGACCCAGGGACGACGAGGCGCCTCGGGAGGATGGAAAGCCACGACCGGGAAGGTGCCCCCGAGCTTCAGGGCGAATCTCTGATCACCGGTTCCGGGGATCTCGGACGTGGAGTAGTCCAAGACGGAGACGCCGAAGGCCACCCGGAGGGGATCGGCGAGGTACGCCGGATACGGCGTCACCGCCGGGAAGAGGTCCCAGCCCGACTCCGGGCCGGGGGCATCGGCGAGCACGGGGGGGGACCCGAGGCAGAGAGCGAACAGAATGATGAGAGCTGGCAGCAGTCGTCGGACCGTCGGTGGTCGGAGCATCAGAATAGGTGTGTCACCCCCAGGTGAAGCCCGACGTCGGCCGAGCTTCCGAAGTTCACGAGATTCTCGGACAGGGCCACGAAGGCGACGGTTTCGGGTCCCAGGCTTCGCTTGAAGCCGAAATCGAGCAGGTAGCTCAGGTCTTCCAGGCGATCCAGCTCGAGACCCTGGAACGGGCTCTCGGCCACCGTGCCCTGGACGAAGACGGTGCTCTTCTCGCCCAGGGCCCGCTCCCAGGCCGCGAAGCCCATGAACAGGAGCTGGTCTTCCGTGTGGTAGAGATCCGAGGCCTCGGCCCACACACCTCCACCGGCGAGATGGATGCAGGAGCGGTCGAAGTAGCGGCTGGCCGCGAGGAGGATTCCCCAGTCGGTGGCCCCGGAGCTGTAGAGGGCGCTCTCGTCGCCGGTGGGGAGCTTCGCGTGCCCCTCGATCGCCACGTCCAGGGAGTCCCCCCGGTGGAGCTGTCGCTTCAGAGTCAGGGTGACGTCCCCGAGGGCGGGATCGGGGGGCACGGTCCGGAAGAGCTCGTTCCCGCCGGAGTCCCGGAGATACACGGTGTAGTCGTCCTTCGGAACCCCGAGGCGGCCGGCCTGGGGGATTCCCAGGGCGTCGTGGGTCTCCTGGACGAGGCCGTCGGCGAAGCCCCCGCCGAAGTCGAGGAGGGGAACGGTCACCGCCACTTGCCATCGGTCCGTCAGGCCCCGGCGCACGCTGAGGCTGGTTCGGTAGAGCTCTCCGTCCACGTAGAATAGACCCTTCCCTCCCCCACCTTCGATGGCTCGGAGCCGGGCCAGGGTCAGGGGTGCTCGCTCGTCACGGCTCGTGAGGACCTCGTCGACCGCGTCGGATTGGGACCAGCTGTTGGTCCCGCTCTGGACGAAGTCGATCTGCCACTGGCCGGGGTCGAGGATCTCCGCCGTGGCGGGATCGAAGGCCAGGAAGCCCATGTCCAGGAGGAACTGCTCTCGGACCCGGACGGGTCCCGTGTCGATCAGGGGGATTCCCGCGTACTCGGTGTCCACCCGGTCGGTTTCGGTCCCGGATTCCTCCGCGGCAGAGACGGTAGCCGAAGGCCAGATCGGCAACACGGCCGCGAGGAGTCCCAGAACGGAGATCATCCGTCCGAGCGATCTCGGTGCTCTCATCGTTCCCTCCTTGTCTGTGATAACAGCAAGATCCTTGCCGGTCTGCACCGATCGAGTCCATGCCGAACGCCAACGTGATTGCCGACCTTCGGCATCGAGGTTCGTCGACGAGGTCGGAAAGCGGTGAAGGAACGGGGGTGGAGGAAACCCGTCTCCGGTCGGCTTCCGGACGTACAATGGCCCTCCATGAGGTTCGAAGATCTCTCCGCCGGAGCCGCCGCGGCGCTCCTGAGTCTGCTTCTGCTTCCCCTCGCTCCGCCCGTCGCCGCGGAGTGGAGGGTCGAGCCGCTCTACGGGGGGGAGGTCCGGTCCCTGGCCTTCGCTCCCGAAGACCCGGATCTGGTCCTGGCCGGGACCAGCGCGGGCCAGGTCTATCGAAGCCGGGACGGCGGACGGACGTGGGGGCCGCCGGGACGGTCCTTCCCGCTTCCCGGATGGACCGTGGCCTCGTTGCACTTCGACGAGAACGATCCCGGACGTCTGTGGGCCGGGCTCCGGGGAGTCTGGGGCGGGGGGGCCGTGGTGCGATCCGACGATTTCGGGACCACCTGGGAGACCGTCACCCGGCGCCGGGACGGCGTCTTCGTGCTTCGCACCGTCCGCGGCCGTCCGGGAACCCTGGTTCTCGGAACCGACTCCGGGGTCTGGATCCGGCGGAACGTCGGGGGGGAGTGGGAGCACTCCTCCCGGGGGGTCCCGGGCTTGGTGGAGGTCTCGAGCCTGCTGGTGGATTCCGAGGACCCCCTCCGCATCCTGGCCGGGACCTTCCGTCGGGCCTTCCGGAGCGACGACGGCGGGCGCACATGGCGAGGCGTCTTCGACGGAATGCGCCTGGATACCCAGCTCTTCAGTCTCCAGGAGGTGCCGGGGAAGAGGGACACCTACTGGGCCTCTACCTGCGGCTGGGTCTACCGCTCCGAGGACGGGGGCCTGACCTGGAAACGGTTTCGGGACGGGCTGGCCCAGCGGAGGACGCCGGGCTTCCAGGCGCTGTCCGGAGGGCGACTCCTGGCGGGGACCGTGGCCGGCATCTACCTCTCGGACGACGACGGTCAGACCTGGAGCCTGACCACCCGGAACGACCTGTCGATCCACGCCCTGGCCCACCATCCCCGGAGACCGGAGATCGTGCTGGCGGGTACGGAGGGCTCGGGAGTGTGGCGCTCCGAGGACGGAGGTACCACCTTCCGGCCCGCGAGCCGGGGACTCACGGCCCCCCGGGTGGGAGCCCTGGCCGCCGGTCCCGGGACCCTTCGGGCCGCCGTGGTCCAC
>JAWVZJ010000222.1:0-4971 GCA_033722255.1 Thermoanaerobaculia bacterium
CCACGTGGGCGATCTCGGAACCCTCCACGGGCTTAGAAATCCCGTCGATGGCATCCACGGCCGCTCGAACGGCCTTGTCGATGCCCCGCTTGATCTCCATCGGGTTGGCTCCGGCGGTCACGTTCTTGGAGCCCTCGCGGTAGATCGCCTGGGCCAGCACAGTGGCGGTGGTGGTTCCGTCACCGGCCACGTCGGAGGTCTTGGAAGCGACCTCCCGCACCATCTGGGCACCCATGTTTTGCAGCGCGTCCTTGAGCTCGATCTCCTTGGCGACGGTCACGCCGTCCTTGGTGATCGTGGGCGAGCCGAACTTCTTCTCGATCACCACATTGCGGCCCTTCGGGCCCAGGGTGACCTTCACGGCGTCGGCCAGCTTGTTGACGCCGGTGAGGATCGCGCGGCGCGCCTCCTCCGAATAGGTGATTCTCTTAGCCATTGTTTCTCAGCCTCCTGCTGAAGGTTGGATTTCTTGGAGTCGTCGGAAATCTGATCGGATCAGCCCTCGACGACGGCGAGGATCTCGTCCTCCCGGAGGATCACGTAGTCGTCCTCCGCGATCCGGATCTCGCTGCCGGAGTACTTCCCCGTCAACACTCGGTCGCCTTCTTTGACGTCCATGGGGCTCCGGTCGCCGTCCTCGTTGAGCTTTCCGGGGCCGACGGCGACGACCTCGGCCTCCTGGGGCTTCTCCTTCGCGGTGTCCGGGATGATGATCCCGCCCCGCACCTGTTCTTCTCTTTCGACACGCTTGACCAGCACGCGATCGTGTAGCGGACGAATGTTCACTGTGTCCTTCCTCCTTCGTCTGATTGTGGGATCGACTGCGGGCGGATACGCCCGATCGTTCATTGTTCCGAGCGTCACCGAGGGGGATGATTAGCACTCACCTCGGCCGACTGCTAACAAAACTAGCAGAGCCTCCCGGGCCTGTCAAGGGGCTTCGCCCCGGATCTTAGTCGATATAACTAAGATCCTGCGGGCCGCTATTCGAGCATCCCCTCGATGATGTGCTCGATCTTCTCCCGGGCCTCGTCGGAGAGGTCCTGGAACTCCACCCCGACCTGGATCCTGTCGGCGCCGGCCGCCTCCCGGTCCACGTGGGCCACCCGGGCCCTGGCCTCGATCACCGGCTCGACGCCGTTGGTCCTGAGCTCGAGGTCGAGGACCTGGTCGAGCTCGGGCACGAACTCGGTCTCGATCAGCATTCCCGACAGGCTGATCTTCCGGACCGCGAACTCCGCGTCCGCGTCCAGATCCACGGTCTCGTCCTCCTCCAGGTGAAAGCGACCGAAAAGTCGCTGGTCGAGCTCGACGATCACGTTCTTCTCGATGAAGTCCAGCATCTCCCGGGCCTTGTCCTCGAGAATGGACCGAAAGTCGATCCCGGCCTTGTACTGGGGTACGACCTCCCCGTCCTCGAGCTTCGTGGTGCCCACCAGGTGGCACCACTTCACGTCGGCCTTGACCCGGAGGGACCCGTCCTCCTGGGGAATCCTGAGCCAGTAATCTCCCCCGATCTGGAGCATCGTCCGGGTCTCGATCGCCATCCCGGTGAGGCTTATGTTCAGGACCTTCGCATCCACGTTGTAGGCCAGGCGTCCCTCCACGTCCTGGACCTCGTAGCGTTTGTGGCGTCGGTTCTCTCGGGACATCGGAGCCTTACGCTACGTCGAACGGGCACCGCTGTCAACGGACGACGAGGGCTTCCGGGCCACGGCCAGGAGACCGAGCCCGGGCCACGGGAGAAGGTGGTCGATCCTGGAGAAGAGCGGGACCGACCAGTCGTAGAGCTTTAGCTGGAACCGCCCGAATCCGGAGCGTCGCAACAGCTTTCCGTTCCACCACCAGGCCAGGACGCCGGCCCGGTTGAAATGACGCATGCTCTCGATCTCGAATCCCGCCCCTTCGAGCTGATCTCGGAGCTCCCGGGCCCGATACCGACACCGGTGCCCGAGGACCTCGTCCAGCCTCGAGGTCAAGCGAGGTCCCCGGGGGACGTAGACGACGAGCCGACCTCCGGCCTCGAGGGCGGACGCCATGTTCCGGACGGCCCGGTCCGGGTCGGAGACGTGCTCGAGGACGTTCAGGCAGACCACCGTGTCGAAAGCTTCGTTCCAGGGCTCGAAATCCCCAGGGTCTTCCAGATCGATCTTCGCCACCTCCAGGTAGGGCTTGCCGGAGGCGAAGTTCTCGAGGTAGTGGGCGAAGTGGGGATTGACGTCGCTGGCCACATACCGTTCCCGGGGCAGGAGCCAGTGCGTGATGTTGCCGATCCCGGCCCCGATCTCCAACACCCTCTCTCCCAGGTCCTCCGCGATGGAGTCCGCCATCCACCGGTTGAACCGGTGGGCGTGCTCCAGATCGTGGAGAATGTGGGACCCGTATTCGTCCTCGGCGTAGAGATCGTCCACCACCCAGTACTTCACGATCGTGTAGAGGGCCTTGAACAGGTCCCGCACCCCGATCTTCTTCCCCTCCCGGTAGGTGCGGCCGACGTAGCTGATGGGAACCTCGAAGATCCGGAACCTCCTCTTGGCCACCTTGGCCGTGATCTCCGGCTCCATGGCGAAGTCGTCGGAGCGGATCGGGATCGACTTGAGGAGCGGCGCCCGGAACATCTTGTAGCAGGTCTCGACGTCGGTCAGATTGAGATCGGTGAAGAGATTCGAGAGCAGGGTGATGAGCCGGTTCCCCAGGGTGTGCCGGAAGTACAGGACGCGCCGGCGCTCCCCGGTCAGGAACCGGGATCCGTAGACCACGTCGGCTCCGTCCTCGAGGAAGGGCCTGACCAGACGGGCGTAGTCCCGGGGGTCGTACTCGAGGTCGGCGTCCTGGATGACCACCAGGTCCCCGGTGGCTTCGTCGATTCCCCTCCGGACCGCCGCTCCCTTGCCCCGATTCTCGTCCTGGAAGAAGAGACGCATCCGGGGCTCGTCCCGGGCCAGCTCCTCCAGGATCTCCCGTGTCCCGTCGGTGGACCCGTCGTCCACGACCACGACCTCGAGATCGCGAATCCCGTCGATCTCCACCGCGAGCACCCTCTCGAGGAGCTCCCGGACGAGGAACCGCTCGTTGTAGACGGGAACCACGACGCTGAGGACCAACGCCCGGGACGGGAGATTCCGGGCCGGCGGGCCCGCCGTGACAGGTCGAGACTTCGTCATCGGTGGGACGACGATATCTCACCGCGATCTCACAGTATCCGGGACGGTCTTCCGGCACCGACGCGACGGAATTCCGCCCCGGACCGGGGCGTTGATCATTCTGTACCGGGAATCGTCTTCCGATCCGGTGCGGATCGAACCGCGCCCCTTCCCCCGACCAGGCCCATCCGAGGAAAACCCTGGTGCCTCCACCTCGTATAAGGTCCCGGTCCTTCGCCCTTACCCGTATTCGCTCGCCCACGACTGGAATAGCCCGCATGACCCGAGATCGGATCCGACTCGTCGCCCTCGTCATCCTCGGGGGTCTGGTGACCCTGGCCTGTGGCTCCTCCTCCCGGGGGGACCAGAAGCGCGGACCGGGAGCCAGGGGAGGGAACTCCAGTGCCTCCGGACCCAGCGAGCCGGAGGCGGTACCGGTGGAGCTCGAGGAGATCGAGCGGCGACCGATGTCGGCCCTCTACTCCACCAGTGGAACGCTCCGGGCCGAGCGTCGGGCCACGGTCACGGCCCGGACCAACGGGGTCATCGAACAGCTTCTTGCCGAGGAGGGGGACCGGGTCCGGGCCGGTGAGCCCCTGGCCGAGCTCGAAAGCGACGAGCAGAGGATCGCCGCCGAGCGGGCCCGGGACACCCTGGAGACCCGTCGCAGCGAGCTCCAGCGCCTGGAGCGTCTCTACGACCAGGAGCTGGTCAGCGAGGAGGCCATCGAGCAGGCCCGGCGAGACGCCCAGGACGCGGAGCACGCCGCCGATCTCGCCGAGCTCGAGCTCTCCCGGACCGTCATCCGGGCTCCTTTCGACGGGGTGGTGGTGACTCGCCATCTGGACATGGGGAACACCGTGAGCCCCGGAACCGCCGTCTACACCCTCGCCGACGTGAGCCCCCTCTACCTGGACGTCAACGTTCCCGAACGCCACGTCTCCCGCCTGTCGCCGGGCCAGCGGGTCCGGCTCACGCCGGACACGGCGGCGGAGCCGGTGCACGCGACCATCGAGCGAATCGCCCCCGCCGTGGATCCCGAGACGGGTACCGTGAAGATCACCCTCACCGTGGAGAGCTCCCGGGAGCTTCGCCCCGGCACCTTCGTGAGAGTCGACATCATCACCGACACTCACGAAGACGCCCTGGTGGTCCCCCGGAGCGCCCTGGTCTCGGAGGGCCGCCGTTGGTACGTCTACCGGGTGAACGACCGGACGGCGGAGAAGATCCAGGTAGAGACCGGCTACGAATCCGAGGAGGCGGTGGAGATCCTCCCCGACGAGGACGCGGTGATCGCGGTCGGCGATCCGGTGGTCGTGGCGGGAGCCGGAGCCCTGGAGGACGGCTCGAAGATCCGGCTGCCGGGAGAGGAGCCGGCCGAGTCGCAGGAACGGGAGGCCGCGGCCCGGTAGGCGATGTCGGTTCCCTCCTTTTCGGTTCGGCGGCCGATCACGGTCCTGATGGCCACAGCGGCGGTCTCCACCTTCGGTTTCCTGGCCGCCCAGCGGCTCCCGGTGGAGCTCCTGCCGGACCTCTCCTATCCGACCCTCACCGTCCAGACCGAGTACCCGGACGCGGCTCCCGAGTCGGTAGAACAGTTCATCAGCCGACCGATCGAGGAGGCGGTCGGAGTGATCCCGGGGGTACGAGAGATGCGATCCGTCTCCCGGCCCGGGATGTCCGAGGTGATCCTGGAGTTCGACTGGGGCGAGGAGATGGACATGGCCGCGATCGAGGTCCGGGAGCGACTGGGCGTGGTCCAGCTCCCCCGGGAGGCCGAGCTCCCCCGGGTGCTCCGGTTCGATCCCTCCCTGGATCCGATCGTCCG
>JAWVZJ010000223.1:0-4970 GCA_033722255.1 Thermoanaerobaculia bacterium
TCCGAAGGAGACTGAGGAGGCCCGGAGCCCTTGTCCCTCCCTCCCGGCACGGTCCTGGGTCGTTACCGGATCCTGCGTCGCCTCGGCGCCGGAGCCATGGGGGAGGTCTACCTGGCCGAGGATCCCCAGATCGAAAGAAAGCTGGCTCTGAAGACCGTCCGGATCCTCTCTCGGCAGACCGTGGACACGGAGGAGCTGGAAGCCCGTCTCCTGCGGGAGGCGAAGGCGGCGGGACGACTGGTCCACAGCCACGTGGTGACCCTCTTCGACGCCGGCGAGGCAGAGGGCCTCTTCTACCTGGCCTTCGAGTACGTCGACGGACCGGATCTCTCCCAGCGGATGAAGTCTCCTCCGCCCCTGACCCTGGGACAGATCCTCCGGATCGGTCGTCAGGCGGCCGAAGGCCTGCAAGCGGCCCATCGGCGGGAGATCGTGCACCGGGACATCAAGCCGAGCAACCTCCTCCTGGACTCGGAGGACCGGATCAAGATCAGCGATTTCGGCATCGCGAAGATGGTAGGCCAGAAGACGGAGCTCACCCAGACCGGCTCCGTCATCGGGAGTCCCCACTATCTCTCTCCCGAGCAGGTTCGGGGGGAGGAGCTCGACGGTCGGTCCGACCTTTTCTCCCTGGGCGTCGTCCTCTACGAGCTCCTGACTCGGAGGCGGCCCTTCGAGGGGGACACCATCACCACCCTCGTCTACCAGATCCTCTCCCGGGATCCGACCCCGATCGGTGAGGTCGTGCCGGATCTCCCGGTCGAGGTCCAGGAGATCGTGGACCGGCTCTTGGAGAAAGACCGGGAGGACCGCTTCGAGTCCGCTGCGCAGCTGGCCCGGGCTCTGCGACGGTGTGAGGAGAGCATTCCCGCGGAGATCCTGGCAGCTCCCCCGGCTCCTTCCAGGGAAGCCGAGGAGACCCGGGTGCTCGAGGAGGAGGCAGGGGGGGCCGGGACCGGAGAGGCGGAGAAGGGGGCGACGGCACCGACCGTCGTCCAGGCGCCTCCCGGCCCCAAGGCCCCGGTGCCACCGGAGGCACCACCTCCTCCACCCGACGCTGGAGCCGAGGGCGGTTCTGGAGAGACTCCGGGAGCGGTTCCACCTCCTCCGCCGCCGGAACCCTCGGTTTCCCCACAAGCGCCGGAGAGACGGCGTGAGTCCGACGTCGCCTCGGCCGGGCCTCCTTCCCGGCGGGGACTGCTGGTGGGTCTCCTCTTGACCCTGACTCTCGCCATCGCGGTCGGAGCCTGGTGGCTCGTCCGGTCCCGGAGCGCTTCCGCACCTCCCGAAGTCCACGGTGAATCGCCGGAGATGGCCGTCGCCGAGATCACCGACGGCCCCGATCTCTCGGAGGAGGACGGGGCGGGGAGCGTCCCGGCCGAGAAGACGGAACCGCGGGAGGGAGAGTCCGCGAAGCCCCCCTCCGGGACTTCGGACGAGGGGACCGGAACCGGGCTCGCACCGGAGTCCGGGCTGCCGGAGGATGTGGAGAACGCCCCGGATCGGGCCCGGACGACGGAGGCTCCCGAGGACGAGTCCCTCGAGGAGGTTGCTACCCGGGAACCCGATCCGGCGAGCCCGGAGCCCGAACCCGTGGAGATCCGGCAGTCCCCGGAGCCCCGGGAATCGGAGCCGGAGCCGGACACGGGGGGGATCTCGCGGGAGGCAGGAGACCTCGAGACTCGCCGTCCTCCGGCCGAACCGGAGACGGCGGAGACACGTCCGCGGGAGTCCCGCCCGGAGCCGGAGGATCTCCTGGAGAAGCTCAGGAGCCGGGTGGACCGGGAGCTGACGACGGGTCTAGGCCTGGTCTTCGACGTGGAGCCGGAGGACACCTTCGTTCTCCTCCGGGGCCGGGGGGACCGGCGATTCGTCACCCTGGGACAGGCCTCGGAATGGTCCGGGGGTCGTGACGGCCGGATCTACACCCTCCCGGGGCCGGGGGATTATCTACTTCGATTCCGGGATGCCGCCTCCCGGAACAAGCTGCTGCTGATCCACGCACGCCCCGGGGCGGGGCCGACGACGATCTCCGTGAACATGAACGCCCTCTCGGGAGAGCGGGTGGACCGGGGGGATCTGACCCGATATCGGGTGGGGGAGGGGATCACTCTGGACGTGGATCCCCGCCGGGCGGCCCGGAGGGCCTTCGTCGTGGTGAACGGAGAACGTCGGGGTGGCGCGAGGGAGTTCTCCGGTCGGGGGAGTGCCCTGCGTCTGTCGGCGGGAGACCATCGAGTGGCGGTCATCGCCCCGGGCTTCCGCCGGGTGGACTTTCTCGTCGAGGTCCGGCCCGGTCACGATGAGCGGTTCGAGGAGGTCGAGCTGGAGATGGAGCCGGATCGCTAGCTCCGCCGTATGACCGACGTCGACTCTCCTCTGGTGGCTGTGGTGGAGGACGAGGAGTCCCTGCGGGAAACCCTTTCCTTCGCCCTCCGAAAGGAGGGATTCCGGGTGTCGGTCTACGCCGACGGCCGCTCGGCCTGGGATGCGTTCCAGGAGGATCTCCCCGATCTCGCCGTTCTGGACATTCTGATGCCCCGGATGGACGGTCTCGAGCTCTGCCGGAGGATCCGAGGGCTCTCCGAGGTCCTTCCGATCGTATTTCTCACCTCCCGAGACGAGGAGTTCGACCGGGTTCTGGGTCTGGAGCTCGGGGCTGACGATTACCTGTGCAAACCGTTCTCGATGCGGGAGCTCGTGGCTCGGATCAAGGTCCTCTTCCGTCGTGTGGCCCTGAGTCGGGAGGACCGGGTGTCGGAGGATCTCCTGGAGGTCGGCCCCCTGGTGCTGGACCGGAAGCGGTTTCGGGCCCGATGGAGGGGGGAGGAGCTCTCCCTGACGGTGACGGAGTTCCGGATTCTCCTCGCCCTGGGCCGCCATCCGGGGCACGTGAAGACTCGGGAGCAGCTCCTCTCCGAGGGCTATCCCCACGATCACTATGTCAGCGACCGCACCATCGACACCCACATCAAGAGGATCCGGAAGAAGATGACGGCCGTCGATCCCGCCTTCGAGGCCATCGAGACCGTCTACGGCCTCGGGTATCGGTACCGGGAGCCCCGGGATTGACGTGAAGGCCTCGGGGACGCTCCGACGCCTGCTCTCTCGCCTCTGGATCCGACTGCTGGCCTTCAACGTCCTACTGGTCTTCGTCCCGGTGGTGGGGTTCTTTCTCCTCGATGTTTACGAGAGGCAGCTCCTGGCGGCCCAGGAGCGGTCGATGGTGCAGCAGGGGCGGATCCTGGCCGCCGCCCTCTCCGAGCGCGGCGAGCTCCGGGACGTGGAGGCCCAGGAGATCCTCCGACGCCTGGAGGGGCGGGTGACGGCTCGAATCCGCGTCCTGGACGCGAACGGCGAGCTCCTGGCGGATTCGAGCGTCCTGGTGCCGAACGGTGAAGAGGAATCCTCCGGGGACCCCGGGGAAGAGGAGCGCGGGACGCGAGAGTCCGAGGACGTCCGGGAGAATCTCCTCTACCGGATCGGCTCCGGACTTTATCGGGTCTGGAATCGGCTGGCGGGACGCCCCACGGGAAGGGACGATCCGGAGCCGTTGGATGCCTCCTCGCTCCGGGAGCTTCCCGCCGTGCAGGCGGCCCAGGCTGGCCGATACGGTGCCTCCACCCGGCTGAGCCCGGGGCAGCGATCGGTCACCCTCTACAGCGGCATCCCGATCCGGAGCGGTGACGGAGTGGCCGGGGTGGTCCTGGTGGCTCAGTCGACCCTGAGCATTCTCCAGGACCTCTACGACATCCGGCTCGAGGCGTTCAAGGTATTCCTGGGGTCCCTGGCCGTGGCCGCGATCCTCAGCCTGTTGGTGTCCATGACCATCGTCCGCCCTGTCGCTCGGCTCCGGAGGGAGGCGGCGGCCCTTCTGGACCGGAGAGGCCGTCTTCGGGGTCGGTTCCGTGGATCGGACCGAGAGGACGAGATCGGAGAGCTCTCCCGGGCCCTGGAAGAGCTCTCCCGGCGGTTGGAGACTCATCTGGAGTTCATCGAGTCCTTCGCCGCCGACGTCTCCCACGAGTTCAAGAATCCCCTGGCCTCGATCCGGAACGCGGCGGAGATGTTGGCCGACTCGGAGAGCCCGGAGGACAGGGAGCGATTCCTGGACATGGTGCAGTCGGAGATCGCACGAATGGAGCACCTCCTGGCCGCGGTCCGGGAGATCACGGTGATCGACACCGAGCTCGAGGAGGAACCGCGGCGCCGCGGGGACCTGAGCGAGCTGCTCCGCTCCGTGATCGAGGGGGCGAGAATCCGATCCCGCGGCCGGGTGCAGCTCGAGGCCGACCTGGAGGAAAGGGTCCGGATCTCGGGGGCGCCGGAGCGATTGACGCAGGTCTTCGAGAACCTTCTCTCCAACGCCGTGAGCTTCTCGCCGCCGGGGGGAACGGTGCGGGTGGAGCTCCTGTCGACGGACGGCGAAGCCGTGGTGCACGTGGACGATCAGGGGCCGGGGGTGCCGGCGGAGCACCGGAGCCGGATCTTCGACCGGTTCTTCTCCTTCCGGCCCCGGTCCGAGAAAGGGGACCGGCACTCTGGCCTGGGACTGGCCATCGCTCGGGCCATCGTCGAGGGTCACGAGGGAACCCTCACGGTGGGGGAAGCGCCAGCGCCCGAGGGCGGTGCCCGGTTCACCGTTCGGCTCCCCCGGGATCCGGAGACCTGATCCCGATTCCACGCGGGGTCTCCCGGGGAGCTGGGGGAGCCGAATCCCGGCGGACCTCGTCGGCGGGTACCATCGCCGGGGAGATGAATCCGCAGAACCGAGGCCGGTACCGTTTCGATCCCTCCCGGCACCTGGAGGAGATCGAGCCGCTGGTGGAGGAGCTCCGGTGCCGGAGCTCGTTGGATCGGGCGGCCTACGAGAAGATCGTTCGCCGGCATCCCCGGGAGGAAGGGGGATTCTTTTCGAAATCTCAAGTGATTCGAGCCGAGCGGTTCCTCGCCCGCCGGGACGGACGGAA
>JAWVZJ010000224.1:0-4966 GCA_033722255.1 Thermoanaerobaculia bacterium
CCAGATGCGCGAGGAGGATCTCTCGGGGCGTCATGCTGGCGGCCATTCTGACACAGCGTCCGGGTGGAAACAGAAAGACCCCGGGAGATCCCGGGGTCCGTCCTCGGTCCTTGCGGGGCTCGGCGGGCGTGCGCGAGCCTCGGGGAAGGGGGCCTTACTTCTCGACCCGGTCCTTCAGTCCCTTCCCGGCCTTGAACGCGGGGTAGTCCTTGGCGGGGATGGTGATCTCCTCACCGGTGGCCGGATTCCGGCCCTTCCGGGAGGACCGGTGCTTGGTGGACCAGGTGCCGAAGCCGGGAATCTGGACCTTGCGCCCGGCATCCAGCTCGGTGGCGATGATCCCGCTTCCGGGGTCGGTGTCGAAGATCGCGCTGACGATCTCCTGAGACTTTGTCTTGGTCAGGTCGCACTCGTCGGCCAGCTTTTCAACGAACTCGGTCTTGTTCATGCTTCTCTTCTCCTCTCAGGGTGCGCCGTCGCCGGCGCTGGATTCAAATGGGGGCCCGACGACGTCGGGCGACGATCCTACGTCCACGCGTCGCTCACTCCACACCCTCCGATTTCTCCTCGCGTCCTCCGGGGACCTCAGTGAAACGGCGCGTCTTACGAACGGTCGGCGGGGATTGTAGCGAAGTCGCTCCGCATTTTCCATGGCCTTTTTCGACATTCTTCCAACTTCGACCTCTTTCGACCCTTGGCGGGACCGTCAGGAAGCGGCCGGAAATCGGCTCGAGACGGTCCTCTCAATCTCCGGACCCTGGACCGGGAGTCACGAGAACTGGACAATCGGCGAAGCGGACGATGCGCTCGGCGGTGCTCCCGAGCAGGAGGTGCTCCCAGGAGGTCCTGCCCCGGGTGGCAGTGACGATCAGGCGGGCATCGGAGTGCCGGGCGTGGGCCACGATCTCCTCGGGTGGATGGCCCTCCAGGACATGACGTCGAGTCTCCGGCTCCGCACCTTCGAGCTCCAGCCTCTCGAGCTCTTCCTCCAGGAGCTCCAGGGCCTTCTCCTTGAGCTCCTCGGTCTCGAACAGCGCCCCTTCCAGGCCTCCCGGCGTGTAGGCGTCGACCCACACGGGAGGCTCCACGACATGGACGAGGTCCAGAGGCGCTTCTTCCGCCCGGGCCCATTCGACCGCCGTCTCCAGGGCTCTCCGGGAGGAGCTCGAGAAGTCGGTGGCCACCACGATCGTGCCGGGAGGGCGGGCTTCGCGGGTCTCCTCTTTCCCTTGCCGTACCGCCAGGACGGGGGTCGGGGAGCGGCCCATCACCGCTTCGGTGACGCTTCCGAGTAGGAAGTGTTTCCAGGGGGAGCGGCTGTGGGTGCCCATCACGATCAGGTCGGCTCGGACCTCCTCGGTGTACTCGAGGATCACCTGAGCCGGATAGAAGCCGCGGCGGGAGACCTCTTTGACCTCGATCCGGGCATCGGCGGCGGCGGCCCGGGAGCCGAGGTCCGAGAGCTCCGAGAGAGCGGCGTCCCGGACCCGCTGCGCGACCTCGTCTGCGGAGGGAAAGTGGGCGAAGGGGTCCACGGTCCGCTCGCCGTGAAGGACCACGGCGTGGAGGAGATGGAGCTCTGCCTTCCGGTGGGCCGCCACTCGGACCGCGTGTTCGAAGGCGGCATGAGCGCAGTCGGAGAAATCGGTGGGATGGAGAATTACGTTCATGGGCAATGCCGGACTATCCGTGGGGTTTTACGGCGAAGGTGTGTGGCGGCCAGATCCGGGGCGCGAGTAGAGACCTCATGCTCGGACCGGGCTAGAGCACCGGCTCGGTTCCGGTGATCCGACGGAAGGCCTCGAGGTAGCGATTCCGCGTGCCCTGGACCACCTCGTCGGGGAGCTTCGGTGGTGTGGACTCGTGATCCCAGCCCGACGAGTCCAGCCAGTTTCGCACGAACTGCTTGTCGAAGGAGGCGGGCTCGACCCCCGGTTCCCAAGCCTCCCGATCCCAGTACCGGGAGGAATCGGGCGTGAGAACCTCGTCGATGAGGACCAGCTCTCCCTCGATTCGACCGAACTCGAACTTGGTATCGGCCAGAATCAGGTCCCTGTCCTCGACGTGCTCCGCTCCCCGCCGGTAGAGGGCGAGGGTCCATTCCCGGAGGGTTTCGGTGAGCTCGGGTCCGACGGCCTTGGCCATCGTCGCGGCAGTGACGTTTTCGTCGTGTCCGGTCTCGGCCTTGGTGGCGGGAGTGAAGATCGGCTCCGGGAGGCGGCTGGCACGCTCGAGGCCCTCCGGCAGATCGATGCCGCAGATCGATCCGGAGGACCGGTAGGCTCGGAACGCGCTGCCGGCGAGGTACCCCCGTGCGACGCACTCGAAGGGGATGACGTCGGCCTTCCGGACCAGGGCTGCCCGACCCCGGAGCTGGTCGGCGTGAGGCCGGAGCTCGGAGGGGACGTTCCCGGGATCGGTGGCCGCGATGTGGTTCGGCACCACGTCGGAGAGCTCGTCGAACCAGTAGTTCGTGATCTGGTTGAGGATCTTCCCCTTGTCCGGGATCGCCGGGCGCAGGACGTGGTCGTAGGCGGAGATGCGGTCACAGGCCACCAGGAGAAGATGCTCTCCCAGGTCGTAGATGTCCCGGACCTTCCCCCGCTTCGGGGCGGGGAGTCCGGGGAGATCGGTCTGCCAAAGTGCGCTGCTCATCGGGTTTCCTCCTGAACGTATCGATCGATGGATGGTCCGAGGGAGCTCAAGACGAGGCCCGAGTGACGGTCTCGGCGTACTCCCTCTCGATGGCGGACAGTAGATTCGTCTCTTCCAGCTCCTCCAGCGAGGAGCCGTCCCACCGGGTGCCGTCGACCAGCTCGTAGACCGGAAGCGGCTCCAACCCCTTGAGACTCGCGATCCCCAGCTTTCGGATCCCGGCGTAGATCCGGCCCTCGTGGGTCTCGAGGGAGAAGCCGATATAGGAGCGTCCTCGGCTTCGGACTCTGTGGAGAAGCTTGAACTTTTTCTCCTTGTCGAGCTCTCTCACGTAGTCGTCGGTGGCGACGATCCCCTCGTTGATCAGCTTGCCGTTTCGATTGATGTAGGCGTGGAACCGACGCCCCTCCTCCTCCTTGTCCACCAGGTCCATGTCTCCCTTGGTGGCCAGAGGAGCGAAGAACTTGTGCACCACGTGCTCCGGGTAGCCGAGGTTGACGAGGAAGATCTTGATCTCCTCGATCTCCCGCATCGATTTTCCGGTCGTCAGCCGGGTGAGCTCCACGACCCCGTGGCCGAAGAACTCGTAGCGCTGGGGCTCCCCCGGGTTCGCTCCCTGGATCGGAAGGAGCCGGTACTGGCCGTGATTCAAGGCGATCCGGAGACCACGGTCGAAGGGGAACCCCTCCTGGAGGGCTTCCCGGTACACCCTCTGCACCTGGAGGGCCACGATCACCATGCGCCAGGCCTCTCGGGCCGAAAAGAACGCCCCGTCCCCCAGGTACTTCTCCAGCTTCAGCCGGTAGGAGGTGCCCAGACGGTTGATCTTTCGCTGGAAACGGAACATCTGGCGGAAGGAGCGGTCCTGAAGCTCGGTGCCGGCCCGGCGCAGGTGGGTCACCGTCTGCGAGAAGTCGGTGATGTCGTAGATCAGGCCGAAGCGGGAGACGAGGGGATCCACGACCCAGGGAGCCATGAAATCCATGGGTCGGGTGGCGTTCGAGACCTGGGTGAGAGACGGGCCGATCCAGGTCCGGTTCAGGGATCGCTCCCGGAAGAACATCTTGCCGTCCTCCAGGAAGAGGGGGACGATGAGGCGTCGGAGCCCGTGGAAGAGCTCGAACTCCTTGAGCTTCAGGAGGAGCTTCTCCCAGACGAGGAGCTTGTCCTTCGAGAGGAACCGGTCGGGGTCGTAATCCTCCCAGGTGGAGACAAAGCGGATGTAGCCCCGGTGGTGGAAGAGGTCCCGGGGCTCCTCGACGGATTCGACTCCCAGGAGATCCCGGGCCGCCGCCCGGAGTCGGGAATCGGTCCGCCATCGGTGGCGATGCCACTCCCGCAACTTGGCCAGGCGATACCGGAGATCCTGGCCGTCGATCCGGAGATGGTCCTGGAAATAGGCGGAGAGCTCTCCCAGATCCGGGCTGATGTGGTCCTCCGTGAGGAGGAGCACGTTGTCCCGCATCCGGGTCAGGAGGGCCGGAAACAGCTCCTGCTCGTGCTCCTCCGTGTCGCTGGCCAGGTGATCGACCTGGTCGTAGGTGAGCGAGAGGATCCGGTCCAGATACTTGAAGAAGACCTCGTACTTGAGCTGGCCGCCCCGGGTCCGGCCGAGACGGGAGTCGAAGCGACTCACCCGGCGGGGGGTCTCCTTCAGCAGTCGCGCCAGATCCAGGGAGTGGTGGAGCCAGAAGACGTCCGGGAACTTCCTCCCGTAGCTCGACACCGTCACGTTCTCGGTGGCTCGTCTCAGCAATCCTCGGTACCGCTCCCAGGCCTCCCGGTGAATCGAGGTGTCGTAGCTCTGCCGGAGGAGAATCCGGGACTGGGCCTCCTCCTCGCTCTTGATGTAGGCCTCCAGGGCCTCGGAGAGCTGCTTCGAGCCGGGGGTCTGGAGTACCGGGAAGCCGAGGAGGGGGGTGGCGCTCTCGTCGGCGAGGTAGATCCGCTGGGGTGTCGGAAGCTGAGCGGCGATGTCGGGCACCAGCCGATAGAGCTCCTCGGCCTCCCGCTGCAGGAAGTTGAGGGGGCCCCGGAGAGAGCGGGCCAGCTCGGCGAGGGAATGAAGCAGCTCGGGCATGCGATCGGGTCAATAGATAGCATATCCCGACCCAGCCCGACTGGATACGGGAGCACGGAGGACCGATGGTCCGAGACCGGAGGTGACGGAATCCACGGACGACGTTTCCCGCCGACCCCGAGACACCGACAACGAACAGGAGAGCCGCCGATGACCGAAATCCTCGAAGTCCGCTCCTTCGTACCCACCGAGATCTCCACCGAGGTCCTCGTGGTCGGGTCCTTCCGTGGC
>JAWVZJ010000225.1:0-4959 GCA_033722255.1 Thermoanaerobaculia bacterium
ATCGAAAACGCCCGCCTCGTCGGGGCGCTCCAGAAACAGATCGACGAGAAGGAGCGGCTGCGCCGACAGAGCGAACAGATCCTGGCGTCGTCGCCGGTGGGAATCGCCGTGCTGGACGGCGAGGATCGGGTGATCCTGGCCAATCGGGCCTTCGCCGAGCTCACCGGGAGCGATCCGGAGGCGGTCTCGGGGATCTCCCTGGAGAAGCTCCTTCCGGTCCGACCGATCCCCGGCCCCGACGAGGGAACAGTGGAAGCGGCCTTCTGCGAGCCGGACGGCACGGAACGGCATCTCCAGCTCTCGACCGCCGACTTCTCCGGGGCCGGGAGCGGCCTGAAGGTCCTGGTGGCCCACGACGTGACCGACAAGGTGACCATGGAGCACGCCCTTCAGGAGAAGGAACGGCTCGCGGCCCTGGGCATGCTCGCCGCCGGCCTCGCCCACGAGGTGAACACCCCGATCACCGGAATCTCCAGCTACGCCCAACTCCTCCTCGAGGACACACCGGAGGAGGATCCCCGCCACGCCCTCCTGGAGAAGATGGAGCGGCAGACCTTCCGGGCCTCCCGAATCGTGAACAATCTCCTGGAGTTCGCCCGGAACCGGGACCACGAGGCCCGTCCCCTCGATCTGCGCCGGATCGTCGACGAGGCCCTGGAAACCGTCACCGACCGATTCGACCAGGCCCCCATTCGGGTGGAATGGGAGCCGCCCGCGGAGCCCCAGACGGTGCTGGCCGGGGACGGCGACCTCCACCAGGTGCTGGTGAACCTCATCGCCAACGGATGCGACGCCATGACCCCCGAGGGAGGAACGCTCCGTCTGGGAATGGAGTCCGACGACGGAAACATCCGGACCCGGGTCGAGGACGACGGGGTGGGGATCCCACCGGAACAGCTCGACCGGATCTTCGAACCCTTCTTCTCCACCAAGGTCGGAATGGGGGGGACCGGCCTCGGACTCGCCATCAGCCACCAGATCGTCCGTCGGCTCGGTGGTACGCTCAAAGTCGAGAGCTCTCCGGGAGAGGGGACCCGCTTCGTCCTGGAGCTGCCTCGACACGACCGAGATTCGGCGAATCGAACGTGAGCTGAGACACCGTGAACATCCTGATCGTCGACGACGAAGAGGTCCTCCGAGACGTCCTGACCACGCTGGTCCGGAAGGAGGGTCACACGGCGTTGACCGCGCGGACCGGGGAAGAGGCCCTGACCGTCCTCGACCGGGAGGAGATCGACCTGGTCCTCCTGGACCTGATGTTGCCCGAGATGTCCGGGATGGAGGTCCTGAAGCAGATCCGGGACTCCGATCCCGATCAGGTGGTGGTGGTCATCACCGCCTACTCCTCCATCGAGGGCGCCATCGAGGCCATGCGGGAAGGGGCCTTTCACTACATCCCCAAGCCCTTCAAGAACGAGGAGGTTCTGCACACGATCCGGAAGGGCCTCGAGAAGCGCCGGCTGACCAGCGAGAACCGGGCCCTGAAGGCCCAGCTTCGGGAGCGCTTCGGCTTCGATCAGATCATCGGCAAGAGCAAACCGATGCAAAAGGTGTTCGAGCTGATCGAGCTCGCGGCCCCCTCGAAGAGCAACATCCTGATTCTCGGAGAGAGCGGCACCGGAAAGGAGCTGGTGGCCAAGGCGATCCATCACCACTCCCGCCGGGCCGACGGCCCCTTCGTCACCGTGAACTCCGGCTCCATGCCCGCCGATCTCCTGGAGAGCAATCTGTTCGGCCACGTCAAGGGAGCATTCACGGGAGCCGTCTCCCACAAGAAGGGACTCTTCGAGATGGCCGACGGGGGAACGATCTTCTTCGATGAGATCGGCAACGTCCCCCTGGACACGCAGTCGAAGCTCCTCCGGGTCATCCAGGAGAAGGAGTTCATGCGCCTCGGCGGCGTGGAGACCCTCCACGCCGACGTCCGAATTCTCGCCGCCACCAACGTCGACCTCCAGAAGCAGGTAGACGCCGGAAAGTTCCGGGAAGACCTCTTCTACCGACTCCACGTGATCACCATCGCGCTGCCGCCCCTCCGAGAGCGGACCGAGGACATCCCGCTCCTGGCCCGACATTTTCTCGAGCGCTACGCGGAGGAGAACCGGAAGGAGATCGAGGAGATCCACCCCGATGCCATGGAACGACTCATGAGCTACCACTGGCCCGGCAATGTCCGGGAGCTCGAGAATGTCGTCGAACGGGCCGTGGTCCTCTCGACCGAGCCGGTGCTCACCGAGGAGCTCCTGCCGGAGAATCTCCGGGATCTCCCCGGAGCCTCCATGCCGCCCGTCGACCTTCCAGCCCACGGGATCTCCTTCCGGGACGCGGTCCGGGCCTACGAACGGCGGCTTCTCCTCCGGGCCCTGGAGGCGACCGGGGGAGTCCAGAAGCATGCGGCGGAGCTCCTGGACCTGAAACCCACCACCCTCCACGAGATGCTGAAACGCCTCGACATCTCGCCGGAGAGCGTGGGCTGAAACGGGGACTACAATCGGCCCATGCCGAAAGTCGACGGTGGAGCCCTCCGGGTCTTCGAGATCTTCTTCGTCCTGATCCTGACTCTCTCCGTCGGATCGGCGACCGCCGAGGTCGGACAACCGGTCCTCCTGGCTCCCCTCACGGACGGCGGCGAGGTCGCACTTCCGGCCCTGGATCCCTCCGTCCCCTCTCCGGCCGAGTACCTCGGGTATCCCCTCGGGGAGCGCTTCACGCCCCACCACGAGCTCCTCGGCTACCTGGAGACCCTGGCGTCCCACTCTCCCCGCGTCGAGCTCTGGACGTACGGGAAGAGCTACGAGGACCGCCCCCTGATCCTGGTGGCGATCAGCAGTCCGGAGAAGATCTCCGAGCTGGACGAGATTCGCGATCGTCGCTCGCTGTTGCTGCGACCCGAGACCCTCACCGCGAAGAGGCGGAACCGGCTCACGGCGGAGCTTCCCGCCGTCGTCTGGCTCGGCTACGGGATCCACGGCGACGAGTCCTCCTCGTCGGAGGCGGCTCTCGCCGCCGCCTACACGTTCGCTGCCGGGAAGGGCAGGATTCGGGATCAGCTCGACGAGCTCGTCCTCCTGATCGACCCCCTGTCGAATCCCGACGGGCGGGGACGTTACATCCACGACTTCGTGATCCGGAGGGGAGAGGAACCGAACCCCGATCCGGCGGCGGCAGAGCACCGAGAGAGCTGGCCCGGCGGCCGGGGGAACCACTACTACCTCGACCTGAATCGCGACTGGGCCTGGGCCACGCAGCGGGAGACCCGGGACCGACTGGCGGCGATCCGCCGCTGGGATCCCCAGGTCGTGGTCGATTTCCACGAGATGGGATCCGGCTCCACCTACTTCTTTCCCCCCTTCGCCCAGCCGATCCATCCCGAGGTCGAGGGCCGAGTGTCCCCCTGGCTCGATCGATTCGGGCGGAGCAACGCTCGAGCCTTCGATCGCCACGGATGGCTCTATTTCGTGGAGGAGCAGTACGACCTCTTCTATCCGGCCTACGGGGACTCCTATCCCACGCTCCGGGGTGCCATTGGTATGACCTACGAGATGGCGGGGGGCGGTCGGGCGGGGACGGTGATCCGCCTCCCCGATGGGGACACTCTCACCCTGGCCGACCGGATCGCTCGCCATCTCACCACCTCCCTGGCCACGGTGGAGACGGCCGGCGAGCACGCCGGAGAGCTCGTGGGGGCGACCCTGAGATGGCGGCTGGGGGCCAATCGGGCCGAGGAGGGAGCCTATCTCTGGGCTCCGGACCAACCGGAGGGTCGCTCCCTGGCCGAGCTCCTCTCGCTCCATGGGATCGAAGTCGTCCAGACCCTCGCCGAGGTTCGACTGCAGGTCGAGTCGACCCGGGAGGAGGATCGGCAGAGGAGGATCTACCCACCGGGGAGCTACGTCGTACCCATCGCCCAGCCCCTGGGCCCCCTGGCCCGCTCCCTCTTGCAGAGAGAGGCTCCCCTTCCCCCGTCCTTCCTGGAACGCCAGAGGCAGCGCATCGAAGAGAACCTCTCCCCGGACTTCTACGACGTGACCGCCTGGTCCCTCCCTCTGGCCTACAACGTCCCGGTCCATTTCCACCGCGGAGACCTGCCCGAGACGCAGCCCCTGGCACGTCGGGCCGACCGATCCATCGAGGGAGACGAAGGCATCGGCCTCCTGGCCCCGCCCCGCGGCTTGACCACCTACCGTTTCGCCGCCGCTCTGCAACGGGAAGGAATAAGGTACCGGGTGGCCCTGGAGCCCCTGGCGTCCGCGAATCGGGAGTACCCGGCCGGGACCCTGTTCATCCCCCGGTCCCCACGAGAGGACGATCTCCAGACGATCCGGGCCGCGGCCGGACGGACGGGCCAGGAGCTCGCCCCTGTCTCCACGTCCCTCACCACCGATGGGATCTCCCTGGGATCGGGATCCATGCTCCGTATCCGTCCCGTCCGGATCGGCCTCCTCCGAGGGCCGGGGCTGAGCCCGACCGGTTTCGGGGCCCTCTGGCACCTCCTGGACCGGGAGATCGACACGGACCTCACGGTGGTGGATCGAAGGGCTCTCTCCGGAACCGATCTCGGTCGGTTCGACGTCCTGGTCTTGCCGGACGGATGGGGTTACGAGGACCTGGGGCAGGGTGCCCTGGAGCGGATGAATCACTGGATCCGAGAAGGGGGCACCCTGATCGCCCTGAAGAGGGCCGGGGAATGGATCGGACAGATCGAGGAGATCTCTTTCGACCGGCTCCCCTCGGACGAGAGGGGGTCGCCGCCTCCCCGGGATTCCCGAGCCTCCGGTCTCGTCGTGCCGGGTGCCGTCGTCGCCACCGAGACGAGCCGGCATCCGCTGGCGGTGGGCCTCCCCCGTCCTCCTCCCCTCCTCTTCCGAGGCGCGACATTCATGGAGGCCTCCGGGGATCCCCGGCGGGACGTGGCCATCGTCCGGGAGCGGGATCCGGTGCTGGCCGGCTTCGCCTGGC
>JAWVZJ010000226.1:0-4948 GCA_033722255.1 Thermoanaerobaculia bacterium
GGTCGCTTCTCCGGAGCCAGCTAATCCTGTTCGATCCTTTCTGTCGGCTCCGGCCACAGCCGCTTCAGGGGGTCGTCCCACGGTCCCGCAAAATCTCGATAGCATCGCCCTCCGATCCGTGATGAGATCCGGTCCGGAGACCGACGAGAACCAAGGAGATCCCCATGGGCTCGACCACCGACTGGACCGCCGTCATCCTCGCCGCCCTCCTGTCCCTGGCCGTCGCCGGGGCGGCAGAGACCGAGGGGAAGACGCCGGAGCCCCCGGAGCCGGCCCCACCCCTGGATTTCGAGACGTCCCTGACCGGGCCCCCACCGGAAAATCTCACCTGGGAGGCCCTCCGGGGCCGGGCGGCGGTGATCGAGTTCTGGGCGACGTGGTGCGCTCCCTGTGTCCAGGCAATCCCCCACTGGAACGAGCTCGTCGAGAGCTTTTCCGACGAAGAAATCGTCTTCGTCTCCGTGACCGACGAGAACGAGGAACGAGTCCGCGGCTTCCTCGAGAGCCGGCCGATCTTCGGCTCCGTGGTCCTGGACACCGACCGGGACACCTTCGACGCCTACGGAGTCCGGGGCATCCCCCACACGGTTCTGGTGGACGCCGAGGGTCGGATCCGGGCCGTCACCCGACCCTCCGACCTGGAGGAGAAACATCTCCGCGTCCTCCTGGCGGGCGAGACCCCCGACATCGCGCCCCGTCGTGACATCCCGGCGACTATCGAGAAGAAGCTGGGTGGCGTCGAAGGGGAGGAGCCCCTGGTACGGGCGATGATCCGGACCGCGGCCTCCGACGAGATGATGATGATGATGGGCACCGACCGCTGGGTCGCTCTGGCTGCCAAGCCGCCGCAAGCGATCTCCGTCGCCTGGGATTTCCCCTCCACCCGGATCGTCGGCCCGGAGGATCTGATGAGCTTCCGCTACGACTTCGTATTCACCGGATTCGACGACGAGGAGATCCGGAAGACCGTCATGCGGAATCTCATCGCCGAGGCCCTGAATCTCGAGGCGCGCCGGGAGTCGCGGCAGGTGGACGTCTGGATCCTCGACCGTCGACCCGGAGAAGATCTGGGCTTCCCGGCCTCCGAGGGGTACGCCGGGGGCACCCGGGCCGAGCCGGGACAGCTCTCGCTGGTCAACATGGACCTCGGCCGGCTCGCCCGAATGCTGGAATTCCTCCTCGACCGGCCGGTGATCGACGAAACCGACGTCTCCGGCAAGTTCGACGTGGAGCTCGAGTGGAAAGCCGACGACCTGGCCTCCCTCCGGACCGCACTGGAAGAGGCCGGTCTCACCCTGGAGGAGGGGATCCGGAAGGTGGAGTTCCTGGTCCTGGAGAAGCAGGAGGAGGACGCGACGGACGAGGAGCACTCCCACGGCGAGTGAGGTTCGAGGCTCGGTGGCCCCTGCGAAGGCTCTCCAAGGGCACTCGGCCTTCCGCGCCGATCTTCGAAGCCAGCAGCGTCGTTCGGGAGCACCTTGGAGAATGAAACCGGAGCACCGGGCTGTGGACGGTCTTCGGAGTCCCGGGTCCGGGCCCTGCGGTCCTCGGAGTCCGCGCCCGATCGGCGGCGGCGCCGGTCTCCCCGGGACTCGAGGAGGATCCAACCCGGGCGTTAGAATTTCCGGGAATCCCGATCCTCGAACACCCTTTCCGGGAGGGCCCCATGCTCCGATCCTCTTGCCGCTCCACGCTCAGGACCTCTTTCCGCCTCGTCATCGCTCTCGGGCTCCTCGGCATCCTGGAGCCTCTCGGCGCCCTGGCCCGGGAGCCCACCCCACAGGACGCCAGTCCGGTCCCAACCGTCCGGGAGGTCGTGGGCCACGATCCCGGCGATCGAATCACCGTCCATGCCGAAATGGTCTCCTACCTGGAGACCCTGGCCGAGGCATCTCCCCGGGTGACCCTCGTCCGCCAGGGGGCGACCTGGGAGGGGCGGGAGCTCCTGGCGGCGGTGGTCACCAGCCCGGACCATCACGCCCGGCTGGACGAGATCCGGGAGGAGGCCCGGCGCCTGGGTGATCCCCGGACCCTCACCTCGACGGAGTCGGACAGCCTGATCGAGGAACATCCCGCCGTCGTCTGGCTCGGCGGCTCGATCCACGGCAATGAGCTCTCCGGGAGTGAAGGTCTGCTGAAACTCCTGGAGCACCTCGCCACTCGAGACGACCCCGAGACCCGGCAGGTGCTGGAGGCAGCCGTGATCCTGATCGATCCCGTACTCAATCCCGACGGCCGGGACGCCTTCGCCCACTTCAACCGCCGCCGTCGAGCGGACGAGCCGAACCCCCGCCGGAAACACTGGGGCAACGACAACACCTGGTGGGAGGGCCTGGGATTCCGCACGGGCCACTACTTCTTCGACACCAACCGCGACTGGTTCGCCCACACCCAGCTCGAGACCCGGAATCGGATGCAGACTCTCACGACCTGGCATCCCCAGGTGGTGATCGACGCCCACGAGATGGGCTCGGACGTGGAGTTCTTCTTCGATCCCCCGACGGATCCCTACGGGCCCGAGTTCCCGGAGTTCGCCCGGGAGTGGTTCCGGCGGTTCGGAGAGGCCTACGCCCGGGCCTTCGACACCAGGGGCTTCGAGTACATGACCGGGGAGCGGTACAACTACTTCTATCCCGGCTACACCACCTCCTGGGGAAGCTTCCAGGGGGCCGTGGGAATGCTCTACGAGCAGGGCTCCTCCAGGGGACTGGCCCTGACCCGGCCCGACGACTCGGTCCGGACACTGGCCGACGCCACCGAGCAGCAGTACACCGCGGCCTGGACCGCCCTCCGGACCGTGGCCGAACAGCGTCGGGACCTCCTCTCCGACTACCACCGGGCCCTCCGGGAGGCGATGGGAGCGGAAGAGGACGGCATCCGGGCCTACTACCTGGGTCCCGGAGGGGATCCGGGACACCTCGGAGAGCTGATCGCTCTCCTCATGCGGAACGGGGTCGAGGTCGCCGTCCTGGACGAGGCCAGAGAGATCGGGGATCTCGTGGACCGGACCGGCCGACCCACGACCCGCGAGGACCTGCCGGCCGGCACCTACGTGGTCTCCCTGGACCAACCCCGGGCGGACTTGATTCAGACCCTCCTCGCACCGGACCAGCCGCTCCCCGAGGAGTTCCTCCAGGAGGCTCGCGCCCGCATCGACCGGGGTGAGAGCCCCCGCTTCTACGACATCACGGCCTGGTCGCTTCCTCTGCTCTTCGACGTAGAGGCCCACTCCTCGTCCGAGAGCACCCCTGCAGACGCTCGCCGGTTGAGCGAACCCCCGGCCTCCGACGGGACCCTCCCGACGGAGCGAGCCGGCTATGCCTACCTGGTCGACGGCAGGGACGCCCGGGCCGTCGCCTTTCTCCACCGGCTCCGCCGTGAGGGCCACCGAGTCGCCACCCTCTGGAAGCCGACCCGGCTCCGGGGAGTGGACCGCGACCTGGCCAGCGGGACGGCCGTCGTCCGGGTCGGCCAGAACGACGAATCGATCCACGATTCGGTGCGGCAGGCCGCCCGGGACTTCGGAGTGGAGCTCCTGGCCGTGGACACCGGCCTCGCCGAGCCGGGTTTCCCCAGCCTCGGCTCCGGAGACGCCAGCTTCCCCGTCCGGGAAACCGACGTGGCCATGCTGGCGGAGAACCCGATCCACGGTTACTCCTTCGGCTGGTCCTGGTATTGCCTGGAGGAGCAGTACGACGTCCCCGTCACCGTCCTCCGGGTCGACTCCCTGGACTCGACTCCGATCCACGACTTCGAAGCCCTGATCCTCCCCCGGATCCTGGACCGGGAGGACCTCTCGAGGCGCCTGGGCGAGGAGGGGATGGACCGACTCCGGGAGTTCGTCCGGGAGGGCGGCACCCTGGTCGCCCTGGGCTCCGGCGTCGACTTCGTCCGGGAGGAGCTCGAGCTCACCGCCCTGAGAGATTGGTACGACGAGCAGGAACGCAGGGAGTCCGAAGGGAGCTCGGACCGTCCGAAGAGCGAGGAGAAGCCCCGCAAGGAAGAGAAGCAAGGAGAGACCGAGGCACCGGAGAGTTCTTCGTCCCGGGAGTCCCGCGAGTCCCGGGATTCCTCCGGATCGGAGCCCCGACGGTTCGACGTCCCGGGTGCCATCCTCCGCCTCGAGCTCGACGAGGCCGCCTGGCTCCGAGCCGGGTACGAGGATCCACCTCCGGCCCTCGTCACCTCCGATCGGATCCTGCTGCCTCCCGAAGGACCCCCGGATTCCGGGAAGCGGGTGGTGGCCCGGTACGCCACGGAAGAGCGCCTCCACCTCTCCGGCCACGTCTGGCCCGAGTCGGCGGAACGCCTCCCGGGCGCGGTCTTCGTCTACGAGGAGCGGATCGGTCGCGGTCGGGTCATCGCCTTCGCCGAGGACCCCGGCTTCCGGGGCTACTGGCGGGGAGCCGACCGCCTCTTCCTCAACGCGACCCTCCTGGGCCCCAGCGCCCCGTAGACGAAGGATCCGCAGGCTCTCGTCCTGGAGCTCTTCGGGATAGACTGGTGAGATCCAAATGTCCGAAAACCCGGATATGGCGAGCTCCGGCCCCGTGATCGAGCTCGGCGACGCCGAGCTCGCCCGGAGGATCACGGCCGCGGGAGACGGCGAAGCCCCGGCCGAGGAAGCGGAGCTCTGTCGACGGTACGGGAACCGGCTCCTCTACTTCGGTCGCCACCGTTTGGGCTCCGACGACGACGCCCGGGACCTGGCCCAGGACGCCCTCCTCCTCACCCTGGAGAAGCTCCGGAACGGCCAGGTGCGAGAACCCGAACGGATCGGGGCCTTCATCCTGGGAGTGGCCC
The DNA here is from genome assembly GCA_033722255.1 of Thermoanaerobaculia bacterium. GTDB lineage: Bacteria > Acidobacteriota > Thermoanaerobaculia > Multivoradales > JAIOJS01 > JAWVZJ01. The sequence goes on from JAWVZJ010000226.1 coordinate 4,804, forward strand.
GGAACCTGTCCCGCAGCTACCTCTCCGGCCGCTCCCGCCTTCGACCCATGGACGAGCTCCCGGAGGAGCCCCCCGCCCCGGAGATTCCTCCCCCGGACCCGCTCGTCCGGGCCCGGGTGGTGACCTGCGTCGAGGCCCTCTCGGA
>JAWVZJ010000227.1:0-4942 GCA_033722255.1 Thermoanaerobaculia bacterium
GGCCAGCTCGATGGTGGCGTAGACGACCCCGGGGTCCTGGGGCGAGACGGCCAGGCCGATCCGGCCCATGTCCTCCTTCGGCAACCCGTTCTCGAGCTCCCGCCAGGTCTCTCCGCCGTCGGTGGACTTGTGGATTCCGGACTCCGGACCCCCGTTGATCAGCGCGGCCACCGTCCGGTGCCGCTGGTGCAGCGCGGCGTAGAGGGTGTCCGGATCCGACGGATCCATGACCACCTCGTTGGCCCCTGTGTACTCGCCGGCGCTCAGGACGTTCGCCCAGGTCTTCCCTCCGTCGCTCGTCTTGAAGACGCCCCGCTCCCCACCTCCGGACCAGAGGGGACCCTTGGCGGCCACGTAGACGACATCGGAGTCCCGGGGGTCGATCACGATCGAGCCGATGTGCTCCGAATCCTTCAGCCCCAGGTTCTCCCAGGTGGAACCACCGTCCCGGCTCCGGTAGACCCCGTCGCCGTAGCCCACGTGCCGGCCGTCCACGTTTTCGCCCGTCCCGACCCAGACCACCGAGGGATCGTTCGGATCCAGGGTGATGGTTCCGATGGAGTAGGAGCTCTGGTCGTCGAAGATCGGCGTCCAGGTGGTGCCGGCGTTGCTCGTCTTCCAGACCCCGCCGCTCCCCACCGCCACGTACCAGGTGCTCTGGTCTTCTGGATGGATCGCGATGTCAGCGATCCGGCCCGACATGAGGGCCGGTCCGATCGACCGGAGCTCGAGACCCGAAAAGGTCTCGGCGCTCATCAACGGCTTCTCCTCCTGGGAGCTCTCTCCCTTCTTCGCCCCGAGGGCGAGACCGGGGATCGTCAGGATCGCGAGGAGGACGGTGAACGAAACTCGGAGTCGTCTGGACGTCATGGGCTGGCTCCCTCCCTCGAGTGAACGGTCGGTCGTTCCGACAGGGCCCCGAGGCTATCAAGCCTTTCCACCGCTGTCAGCCGGCCGGTACAAGGGCCCTCGAGCCACCTCCGGCTTCGAAATGGCCTCCTCGCCGGAGCGTCACGGACCCTCGCGGGATGTCTCCTACCTCTTCTGGCCCCTCCGCCGTTCGCCGGGCATCTCCCGGATCGGCCGGGTCCCGGGAGGCGCCAGGTCCATCGCGGCATCAGAGCGTCCTCCGGAGGGTCTCCCCACCGAGGATGCGGGACCCAGGAAGTGGCCACCTCGGGACTCGCCGTCCCTTGGTCCCTGTTCCTCCGGAATCCCCGCCGATGTAGACTGATCTCACGCCGGGATTCCCGAGAGCTCGTCTCCCCCACCCTCCACGCCCATCATGTCCGACCCCGACCCCAAATTCGCGGTTCTCCTGCACGCCAGTGGCCTTTCCCTCGTCGACCCGGAGAGGGAGCAGCCCAGCGGCGGAGGGGCCTACGTGTGGCGGGGGGTCCGGGCGAAGGAGCCTGGAAAGGCCTTCGAGGAGGCGAAGGCTCTCCTCCTCGAAGAGGAACCGTTCCTGGAAGAGATCTCCAACGCCCCGGAGGAGATCCGGTTCCAGGCCGAGGAGATCCACCGTCTGGAGGAGGACGCCGAGCTCGAGGAGGCCGACTCCGACTACCTGTTCTACACCGAGGAGGACTGAGGGACTTTACGATCCTCCGTCGTCGGAGTCCCCCGGAGGGGACCGTCCTGGGGCTACAACCGGCGGTGCCCGAGGGCCGGCAGCCGATCTCGGACCCGGGAGATCCTCTTGCGGTCGACCTCGGCCACGGCGATCCCCGGACCCTCGGAGGCCAGGCCGACGACATGTCCCCAGGGGTCCACGATCATGGAGTGGCCCCAGGAGTGGCGGAGGCCGTCGTCGTCGTGCTCGCCCCACTGGCCCGGGGCCAGGACGTAGCACTGATTCTCGATCGCCCGGGCCCGGAGCAGGGGCTCCCAGTGGTCCTTGCCCGTGGTCAGGGTGAAGGCCGACGGGACGGTCAGAATCTCGGCGCCTTCCGCCACCAGCCTCCGGTAGAGCTCCGGGAACCGGAGGTCGTAACAGACGCTTAGGCCGAGCCGCCCCAGATCGGTCTCGGAAACCACGATCTCGTCTCCCGCCACCACCGTCTCCGACTCCCGGAAGAAGACGTCCGGGGGCACCTCCACGTCGAAAAGGTGGATCTTCCGATAGACGGCCAGGCGGGAGCCGTCGGGTCCGAAGAGAACGCTGGTATTGAAGCAGCGTCCTTCTTCGGGAGATCGTTCGTTGAAGGAGCCCAGGAGGAGGTGGATGGAGTGCTCCCGGGCCAGAGCCGCGAAACGCCCACAGGTGGGACCGTCGAGGGGCTCCGCCCGGCGGACCTTTTCCTCGTGGGGGCCCAGGAAACTGGTGTTCTCCGGAGTCGCCACGAGGTCCGCTCCCCGCTCGGCGGCCTGGATCACGAGGCTCTGGGCCTGCTCCAAGTTGGCGTCCCGATCCGATCCACACTGGAGTTGAACGACGGCGGCCAGATAGCGGGTCACGGGCATCGCGTCTCTTTCACCCTCCGGCGGTCGAGCCGCTCCCGGAGGGAGCCGGGGTGGAGAGGTCCGGCTTCCGGTGACGGAGCCGGTAGAGGAGGTACCCCGCCTCGGCCCGCAGCCAGTGGGCGAGCCCGGAGGCCACGAGGCCGAAGGCTCTCCGGGGATCGATGTCGAACCGGGTCGGGTAGCTCTTCCAGCCCGAGTTTCTCCGGCCGTAGATTCCCGCTCGCCTCCGAAATCGTGCCAGTCGGACCAGGCGGCGCCGGAAGGCCCGCATCAAGCGGAACCCCAGCTCCGCCAGGGGATGGTCCAGTCCCAGGACCGGGTTTTCCAGGGAGGCCAGGTCCCGCCAGACGGGATAGACGACGCCCCGGTAGTACATGCCGGTGTCGAAGAGGAAGGCGGCGGTGGTCAGCTCCGCGTCGCCCAGGATCTCGTACTTGTCGAGGTAGAGGGCGTCGAGCCAGCGATCGTAGGAACGAGACCACCGACCGTTGTGCGTCTCCAGGCGTTCGTCGAGCTCTCCGTCCTCGAGCTCTCCCCGGAGATCGGCCTCCACGATCCGGGCCGAGGAGTAGATCGACAAGGCCGCGTGGTCGAGACCCGGGCTGTAGTACGGATCCAGGAACGCCGCCGCGTCCCCCAGGAGGGCCCATCCCCGGTCCGCGTATCGGGTGGCCCGGTACGGGAGATGCTTGTAGGCGTAAAAGTCTCCCTCCACGGGTCGGGCGCCGGCCAGGAGCTCCCCGAGGCCCGGAACCCGCTCCCGGAGGAAGCGCTCGTAGCGCTCCGGGAGGGAGCCGCCGGGAGCAAGCTCGAAATGCCTCTTGTCGTACACCACGCCGAGACTCGTCTCCCCTCCGGCCAGGGGGATCATCCAGCACCAGTATCCGTACCCACAGAAGTGATTCGTGGCAAGGGATCTGGAGGCGGCGACCGGGGGGAGCCTGGGCTCCGCCGGATCGGGGCCCTGTATCCCGTCACCGTCCAGGTCCGTCACCCCCCGCCAGCGGCCCCACGCCGCGGCCAGGGGATGGCGCTCGACCTCTTCGATGATCCCGAGGCGGCGACCCAGGAACACCTGACGGCCGGAGGCGTCCAGGACCCACCGGGCGGTGATCTCCCGTTCCTCCGCTCCGTCCCGGAGGACGACTCGGCTCTCCGGCCACGCCAACTCGACCTCCGTCACTTTGGCCGGCCGGAGGACCTCCGCTCCCGCCGTCCTCGCCCTCCGGAGGATCTCCTCGTCCAGCTTCGACCGGTCGAGCTGGAACGACGGGAGCCCGGACACTCGATGCGGCCCCACCTCCGAGATCTCCTCCAGACTCTGCCCCGCCTCGTCGCCGAACCAGAAGCGAAGACCGTGCTTCGGGAGATGTTCCCGAACCAGATGGTCGTAGAGCCCCAGGACTCGGGTCAGGAAGAGCCCCGAGATCTCCACCGTGGCCTCTCCCACCTTCCAGTCGAAGCTCTCCCTGCGCTCCACCACCAGGATCCGGACCTCCGGACACCACCGACGCAGGAGCAGAGCAGCACTGGCCCCGGAGAAGGCGCCGCCGATCACGACGACGTCGTATCGGGGGCAGCTTTCGTCTCGGGGCGTCAAGAGATCTCCGTCGGGTGAGGTGGTTCGAAAGCATACTACGGGACCGATCTCGCCCCGCCCCATCCGTGGCCCCCGGGGGCTCTCGAGGCTTGCCAAATTCCTTCCGCTCCAGGACAATGGAGGCCCGTGCTTCTGAGCCTGGACTATCCATGAGGTATCGACTGCGGCCTTCGATTTGGCCGTGCTGTCGGGCGGGGGTACCCGGGGAGCAGGTCGGGGAGAATCCGAGCCTGCAACGTACCGCAAGAAGGATCCCTCGGCGCGACCCCCCCACGACCCAGGCCTGCGGTGCGGGTACCCCGCCTCACCATCACTTCCCCCATGGATGGTCCGGGGCAGGAGTCTGCATCAACCGACCATGAGCATCCTGCGCCAGCGGTTTCGACGATGGGTCCGGGACACACCGGATCGGATCGCCCTGTGGTCGAGGAGTGACGGCGACCAGATGACGTTCGAGGAGCTCGGAGGTCTCCTCGACGAGTGGAGTCGATCGTTTCGGGCGCTCGACGGAGGATGCGTGGCCGTGGCCACGGGGAACGGGATCGCCTTCCCGGCCCTCGTCCTGACTCTCCTCTCCCGGGGAATCCCGGCGGCACTGATGGACGGTGGCCTCGCCTTCGCCGACAAGAAGTCCCTCTGCCGTCGTCTCGGCATTCGGCATCTGCTACATCGAGACGGCGAGGGCTCCGACCTCGGTCATGGAGTCCGGCGTACCGAGATCCGAGAGGTCGAGATCGTGGAACCTCCTCGGGGAACCGCCCTCGTGAAGCTCACCTCGGGAAGCACCGGGGAGCCCAGGGGAGTCTGTCTCGACGAGCCGTCCCTCCTCCGGGGGATCGAGCAGATCGGGGAGGGCATGGAGATCGACTCCCGGGACAC
>JAWVZJ010000228.1:0-4909 GCA_033722255.1 Thermoanaerobaculia bacterium
GGGGGCGCTGATGCCCAGGAGCTCGAGCGCGTTGCGGATGGACGTGGCCGTCACGTCGACGAGCGCCAATCGCCGCGCGGAGAGCTCGGGATCGTCCGCGTCGATGACGCGACGGTCGCGGTCGCGCGCCTGATCGCCACCCCGAAGAAGATCTATTACCTCACCGCGGCGATGCCCCGTGAGGGGAAGAGCGAGGCCGAGTCTCCCGGGGCGAAGGCTTCGCCGATGGTGGTGATGGACTGATCCGCTCTCGTCGGTCGAGACCCTCGCGAGCGCGCTTCGGTCGATGGTGGGCTTCGCAAAATTCTCCGAGCCGGGCCAGCCGTCTCCGTCGGGGCGCCGACGGTCCTGATATCTTCGCCGGTATCTTCAACCGATTAGCCCGGAGGAGCCGATGAAGCGCCTTTCCACCGTCGTTCTCCTGTTCTCCCTCGTCGTCGCGGTTCCCGTCACGGCCAGCCCGGGAGCATCCCTCGAGGACCGGTCGGTCTCCGAGCTCCGGTCGATGGTGGTGGAGGGGAAGATCACCTCCGTGGCCCTGGTCCGGTACTTCCTGGACCGGATCGCCGCCCATGATCGGGAGCTCCGAGCCGTCCTCGCCGTGGACCCCACGGCCCTGGCCCAGGCCGAAGCTCTGGACGCGGAGCTGGCCGCCGACGGCCCCCGGGGCCCGCTCCACGGGATCCCCGTCCTGCTGAAGGACAACATCGAGACCCGGAGCCAGCCCACGACGGCCGGATCTCTGGCCCTGAAGGCGAACGACACCGGCCGGGACGCGCCCCTGGTCGCCCGTCTCCGGGAGGCGGGTGCCGTGATCCTCGGCAAGACCAACTTGAGCGAGTGGGCGAACTTCCGGTCGGAGCGCTCCTCCAGCGGATGGAGCGCCATCGGGGGGCAGACCCGGAATCCCTTCGATCCCACCCGGAGTCCCTGCGGCTCCAGCTCCGGCTCCGGAGTCGCGGTGGCGGCCGGTCTCGTTCCCCTGGCCGTGGGTACGGAGACCAACGGCTCGGTGGTCTGTCCGGCCTCCGCCAACGGAGTGGTGGGGATCAAGCCCACGGTGGGGCTGGTGAGTCGGACCCACATCGTGCCCATCTCCCACAGCCAGGACACCGCCGGCCCCATGGCCCGGAGCGTCGCCGACGCCGTCGTTCTCCTGGAGGCGATGTCCGGTCCCGACGAGGCGGATCCCGCCACCTTCCGGGCCGAGGGGAAGCACGATCGGGACCTGACGGCTCGTCTGGAGGGAGCGGAGCTGGAAGGCAAGCGGATCGGAGTGGTCCGGTCCTCCGCCGGTTTCCACAGCGAGGTGGACGAGCTGTTGGAGAAGGCCCTCGAGACTCTCCGGGACGCCGGGGCCGAGATCGTGGACGAGCTGGCCCTCGAGCGCCCCGAGGGTTTCTCCCAGGCCACTTACGATCTGCTGCTGTACGAGTTCAAGCACGACCTGAACGCCTATCTGGCCGACCTCCCGGACGAGCGGCTCTCGAGCCTGACCCTGGAGACGCTGATCGCCTTCAACCGGGAGCACGCCGCCCGGGAGATGCCCTGGTTCGGCCAGGAGATCTTCGAGAAGGCCCAGGAGAAGGGCCCCCTGACGGAGGAGGCATACCGGGAGGCTCTGGCCCTGGTCCGGAAGGCCACCCGGAACGACGGGATCGACGCCCTCTTGACGAAGCACGAGCTCGACGCCCTGGTGGCTCCCACCGGGGCTCCGGCCTGGAAGATCGATCTCATCAACGGCGATCACTTCATCGGGGGCAGCTCCACCTTTCCGGCCGTGGCGGGATACCCGAACGTCACGGTGCCCATGGGCGACGTCCACGGGATGCCGGTGGGGCTCTCGTTCTTCGGGCCGTCCTTCTCGGAGCCGGCCCTGGCCGAGATCGCCCACGCCTACGAAGAGATCCGGGACTGGGAGCCACCCGACGTCGTCACCGAGGTCGAGAACCGCTGACCGGACAGAGGTCGGAGGGTCGGAGGATCCCGAGCCTCGGACCGTCGCTCCGGCCGAGGACCAGGTGGACCCGCCGCCAGGCGTCTCTCCAGGGAACCACCGAACGGAAGCGCACGCACTCGGACCGGAGGACACTCCACGGAGCCAGATCCACTCCGGCGTACCGCAGGGTCCCCTCGCCCCGGAGCATCCAGGCCGGGAGGGGCTGGACCAGGTGGTCGAACCGGCGGATCTCGTTCACGTACTCGGCGACCCGGCCCCGATCCAGCACCTCCCGCTTGTACTCCCAGGAAGCCGCGAGACCTTCCAGGTTCGTGATCCCCCTTCCGGAGTACCAGGCCGTGCTCCCGATGTCCCAGCCGGCCAGGGAGGCTCGGGGAGGAATGGAGTCCCGGATCCAGCGCCCCGTCCGCCGGGCCGCGAGGTCGGTGGAGTAGGAGGTCGGATCCAGGCGATGGGACCATCCGGCGACTGCGATCCCGAGATACCCCGCGGCCGCCAGGACGAGGATTCCGATCCAGGCTCGACGGCCGGCTCCCGGAAGATCGGCCGAGATCCTCTCGACTGCCCAGCCCGCGCTGGTCACGGCAAGGAGCAGGAAGGGGGCCAGGTACCAGATCTGGAGGGCCCACCGCCATCCCCCGGAGGAGTGCAGCGTCCCGAAGAAGACGCAGTAGACCAGGAGCGGTGCCAGGGCCCGGAGCCTCGTTTCGTCTCGCTCCGACCCGGTGACCTCCGTTCGCACCAACCTCCGATAGGCACCCCCGGCGATGACCGCGGCGACCAGGGCCCAGAGCACCGCCGGCCATCCCACCCCGGCGTATCGGCTCTTGATGGCGGCGCTGACCGGAAGCGGATGACCGAAGCTCGCCAGGCTCCATGCGCCGTAGAGGATCGACGTGCCGCAGACGATCCCCGGCGCGATCCAGATCCGGGGGTGGGAGAGAGGGGGCGTCGGGATCCGGAGGCCCGGTCTCCGGTCGGTCCCGTCCCGATCGCGATCCATTGCCCGGTCGCCGGGGAGGGCCCTTCGGGGCCAGAGAACGGGGAGGAGGGCCGCCGCGAGGCCGAAGATCACCGCTTCGAGGCGGGCCAGGGTGGCGAGCCCCCCGAGGATTCCCACCACGGTCCTCCGGAGCCCGGGGGAGCTCGAGGGCGAAGGGAGCTCCGGCCGGCCCGTGGCAAGGACCGCCGTCAGACCGCAGAGGAGAAACCACTGGAGGGCCGACTCCTGACCGTTGACCAGGATCTTGGTGCCGGAAAAGGAGAGGAGGGCGAAGGCGAGGACGCTCGGCGTCCGGCGGAGGAAGCCACCGGAGCGCGCCAACCAGAGCATCCCTGCCCCGACCAGGAGGAGCTGGAGGGTCAGGGCCCATCGGACGGGACCGTCCCCTCCCTCCATCCCCGCGACCGGCACCAGGGCCAGGAGCCACAGGGGGTGGTACCCGTTCGTCGGCTGGACCCGGTCGAAGGTGGACCCGTATCCCTCCGCCACGTTGCGGGCGGTCTGGAGGTAGTAGAAGCTGTCGTCGACGGTGAGGGCCACGGGGGAGGGAGACCAGATCCAGACGATCCCGATCCAGAGGACGGTCATCCCCACCAGTGCCAGGATCCCGAGCCGCTTTGCGGGTCTCATCGGCCGCGGATCGCCCAGAGGATCCTCCGGACGAGCTTCCCGGGCCCTCCCATCTTCAGGGCGTGGAGGGCCCGGCGCCCCCGGAACGTGCGTCGGTACTCCGGATCTTCGGCCAGGGCCAGCTCGTGGTCCAGGAGTCTCCGGCCGGCGGAGCCCTCCTCCGGGATCTCGCCCCGGCTCAGCGCCGCGGCGAGCTTCCGGACTCCCTCGAGCTCCAGGGGCGTGAGAGAGCTCGTGAGGTAGGGAGAGGCTGCGTCGACCAGGCTTCGGGGGACCTCGCCTCCCGCCAGATCCAGGAGATCTCCGATCGTCCGGAAGAACCCGGGGAGGTTCGGCAGGTAGCGCTCCTGGTACAGGGTGTGGGCGACGGCATGGGCAGCCAGGAGGGGAGGGACCGGGAGGAGCACGGGGGCTCCGAGGGAGCTCCCACGGGTCAGCCCCCCGTCGATCATCCGGGTCGCGGAGGCCGGCTCCCCTCCGACCCGGACGCCGGGAACCCGGGTATGGAGCTCCACCGGGCTGAGGGTCGGATGCATCAACGGCGGGAGGTGGTGGTGGTAGGCTCCCTCGGCTTTCGCGAGCGGCTCGTATCCGATCTCCTCCAGGGCCGTCGAGACGAGGGGGGCCTCCTCTTCCCGGACCAGGAGATCGACGTCGCCGAGCCCCCGGCCTCCGGGCTCGATCCAGCCGCCGGCGAGGAGGGCGACGCCCTTGAGGGCGACGATGGCGATCTCCGCCGGGCGCACTCGCTCGGCGATCCTCTCCAGGGTCTCCTCGGCCAGGGTTTCCCGGATCGCCGCCTCCCGGCGGGCCCGGACCAGGGTTCGAGACGCCTCGCCGAAGATCTCCGAGAGGTGTTCCTTCGGGAATCGGGAGCCGATTCGGCAGCCGAGACCCAGGGTCTCGATCTCGCCGGCCAGATGGGCCCCCGGAGCCGTCTCCGACGGTCGGCGATCGCTCGGACGGCCCTCCCGGAAAGAATCTTCGGGACCGAAGGCCATCCGGAGGATCCATCGTCGATCGCCGTCCAGCGGAACCTCCGGCGGATCGAAGGCCGGTCCCCTGTTCCACATGGGTCGAGTCTGTCACGTCGGGGACCGGATCGACACGAGAGCATCCGAGCCTCTGGAGCGCGAGCCGGCGCCGGGGCCCGACCGGGAATGGGAGGCGTCCCGTACCGTCGGGACTCCCGGAACCGCCTGTCGGGTCCGGGGCTCGCGGCCGCCTGCGATCGTCGACCGCGTCGCGTCCCGTCGACGGATCCCACCGGGTCGTCCGGGGGGTACCCGCGCCGGATCGGAGGACCATTGCGCCAA
>JAWVZJ010000229.1:0-4854 GCA_033722255.1 Thermoanaerobaculia bacterium
CCTCCTCTCCGCAGGAGGAGGTGGAGCAACAGGACTCTTCCGCGTCCCGGATCTCCGTCTCCTGGAACCCGGCGTCTCGAAGCCATCCCTCCACGTCGTCCCGGTGGAAACCCAGCCAGCGGTCGTGTTGCTCGGTCCGCAGAAACTCGTGCTCGTGGGCGTCGAGATCGGTGAGGACGACGCGACCGCCCGGGGCGAGGATGCGGGCCATTTCCCGGATCGCCACTCCCGGGTTCTCCACGTGGTGGAGGAACATGTTGGCGAAGACGAGATCCACGCTCCGGTCCTCGAGGGGGAGCTTCTCGGCCTCTCCGACCCTGGTCTCGAGGCGTTCCGCAGGGCCCGTCTTCGTCCGGAGCTCCGACAGCATGGCTTCCGACTGATCGACGGCGATCACCCGGACGCCCCGATCCAGGAGGCCGCGAGTGAGAAACCCCGTTCCGGCCCCCAGATCCGCGGCCACGACTCCCTCTCGAAGTGGAACTGCCGACAGGGCTTTGCTCCTCAGATCGGTGGAGAAGAGGCTCTGCCGGATCCGATCCCAGTCGGAGGCCACGGTGTCGAAGTAGTTCTTGCTGCTCATCGGATGGGTCCTTTCTGGTTGTCGATTGCAACTATCCGGCGAAAAAAACGAGTCAGGGAAGGGTGCAGCAGCCTCCGCTCCGTTCGACCCTGGAGCTCGCGACCGCGGCCAGCCTCTCCAGCAGGTGGATCGTTTGCCGGCGGGCCTCCGGATCGATGGGCCGGATCATCTCCCGCACCTCGCTCACCAGGTCCTTCTCGATCTTCCGGAGGAGCCGGTCGCCGGAGTCGGTCGTCTCCAGAATCACGGCGCGACCGTCTTCGGGATCCGGCCGACGCTCGAGGTGGCCCTTCCGCTCCAGGGCCGAGGCCACCCGGCTCGCAGTGCTCTTGTCGAGATAGAGAGCCTCGGCCAGGCCGTTGGAGCTCAGGGGACCGCTCCGCGCCAGGGCGTCGAGGGCGTAGCACTGGGTGACGGAGAGGTCGTGGCAACAGATCCGATCCCGGTCCCGGAACTGGACCACCCGCAGCAGGTCCTCCAGGGCACGGTGGAGATCCCGGGCGTCGGCTTGGAGGGCGGGATCGGCGGTGGGTGGGGATGGAGGCTCGGTACTCATTGTTGTTATCTGCAACTATATGGGTGGCCTGCTCTTCTGTCAAGTCCGCGGCATCGGCTTTGACGGGCGCGGTGTCCCGGTCCCGGGGCCGTGACCGAGGTCTGACAGTTCTCTGACCGAGGGATGACTCGGGTGGTCACTCCGCCGGAGATACTCGTGGCAGGAGGGCGAGAGACCGATGACAGATCCGGAGATCATTCAGGGAGGGATGGGGGTGGGAGTCTCGGACTGGCGTCTGGCTCGGGCCGTGTCCCGGCTCGGGCAGCTCGGTGTCGTCTCCGGCACCGCGCTGGACGTTCAGCTGGCTCGGAGGCTGCAGCTCGGAGACCCGGGAGGCGATCTGCGGAGGGCGATGGAGAGCTTTCCGGACGCGGAGATCGCCACCAGGGTGAGGGAGCGGTATTTCGTGGAGGAGGGCATCGAGATGGATCGGCCCTTCCCGCGGATTCCCCGGTACACCGTGGACCCTCCCCGGGAGCTGTGGGAGCTGACCGTGCTGGCGAACTTCGTGGAGGTCTACCTGGCCAGGGAGGCTCACGAGGGCCCGGTGGGAATCAACTACCTGGAAAAGGTCCAGCTTCCGGTCCTTCCCTCCCTGTACGGGGCCCTGTTGGCCGGGGTGGACTATGTGCTCATCGGGGCCGGCATCCCCCTGGACGTCCCCGGGGTCCTGACCCGGCTGGTGGAGCATCGCCCCGCCTCCGTCCGGGCGCACCTCACCGAGAACGGGAATGGAGGAAAGGAGGTCCGTTTGCGGTTCGATCCTTCCTGGGTCGATGCAGGGACCCCGTCCCTCTCCAGGCCCTCGTTCCTCCCCATCGTGTCCTCGGTCGCCCTGGCCAAGATCCTCCTGAAGAGGGCGGACGGCCCGGTGGACGGTTTCGTGGTGGAGGGGCCGGAGGCCGGCGGCCACAACGCTCCTCCCCGGGGGAAGACCCGTCTCGACGGGAACGGAGAGCCGATCTACGGTCCCCGGGACCGTCCCGACCTCGGGGAGCTTCGATCGCTGGAGGTACCCTTCTGGCTGGCGGGTTCCCAGGGACATCCCGGTTGCCTCGAGCGGGCGCAGGACCGTGGCGCCGCCGGGATCCAGGTAGGTACCGCGTTCGCGTTCTGCCGGGAGTCGGGACTGGATCCGGGATTTCGGAGGATCGTGATCGACGCGATCCTCTCGGGTGACGACGCGGTGCGGACCGACCCCCTGGCGTCGCCGACCGGCTTCCCCTTCAAGGTCCTGGAGGTTCCCGGCACCCTCTCCGACGAGGCGGTGTACTCGAGTCGCCGAAGGCGCTGTGACCTGGGCTACCTCCGGGAGGTGTACCGGCGAGAGGAAGGCTCGATCGGGTATCGGTGTCCCGCCGAGCCCGTTCACGCCTACGTCCACAAGAAGGGGCGGGAGGAGGAGACCGTGGGCCGGAAGTGTCTGTGCAACGCTCTTCTGGCGAACGTCGGGCTCGCACAGCGAGGTCCGGATTCCTGGATCGAGCCGCCGCTGCTCACCGCCGGCCGAGATCTGAGCTGTCTAGGGTACTACCTGACGGCCGGAGAACGGGACTACGGGGCTCGAGACGTGGTGAAGACCCTGGCGACCGGTTCTCCGCCGCGGTCCTCGACGTGGAATCCGGACGAGGAACGCACCGGAGCTGGCGTCGGGGACTCCGGGCCCGTCATTCCCGGGGAATGACGATCTCCCCCGGATAGCGAATCGGCTCCTCCGCAGTGGTGATGGTCGGGGTGACTCGAACCTGCGAGACATTGCGAATTTTCGAACAACGGGTAGACTCGCCGAAGTGAGAATTCGGCACGAGGATCGGATCACTCCGCGCCCTGCAGGGCGACAGGAGATGAGGGAGAGCCCCCGGCGGCGAACGGCGGCGATCTTCGTCCTGGCGATTGTGTCGATGATCCCGGCGGGAACGAATGCCGAGACCCCGGAAGCCTCCGGCCGGGAAGCCGATGGCGTGGTTCCGATCGCCCGGGTCCTCGCTGATGGGAACAGCGACACGATCCTGGATCGCCTGGGAGAGAGGGTTATCGTCCGAGGGGTCGCGACCGTCCCCACCGGTCTCCTCTCCCGTTCCTACCACTTGGTCTATCTCCAGGATGATTCCGCCGGGATCGCCTACTACTCGGAGGAGATCCGTACCGAGGTGAGGACGGGAGACCGGATCGAGGTCCGGGGGGAGGTCGGGCAGTACAGGGGTGCTCCCCAGATCCGGGATGGCGCAGTGAGAATCCTCGGTCGAGGTGAGCCTCCCGGGCCCCTGGATCTCTCCCTCCGGGAGGCGGCGAGCTGGGAGCACTTCGGAAAGCTGGCGATCGTCCGGGGGACGGTGACGGAGGTGGACTCTCAGGGCTATGTGGTGGCGAAGCTGGAAGGAACGGAGGATCCAACAGCCGGTCTGGGACTCTTCGTTCCTGCCCTCGTCGCCGACTCCCTGGAACCGGGCACTCTCGAGAAAGGAGCCCGGATCTCGGTCTCCGGGGTGCTCACTGTGCACAGCTACACTCCGCCTCACCGGGACTTCCAGATCGTCCTCCGCAAGGCGGAGGATCTTTCGGTCATCGGAGAGCCCCTACCTTCCTGGCTCGCTCCCGCTGCCTGGATCGCGGCTCTTCTCACGGCTCTGGGTCTGGTCGTCTACTGGCTGAGCCGCCGGATCTGGCACCGGACGGTCCGGAAGCGACGGCGGAAGGTGGAGGTCCTGGGAAGGCTCTCCTCAGCCATCGTCCCGCCTCCCTCGGACGAGGAGGAGCTCCTGGAGACGACGAGCGCGATCCTCCGAGAGGAAGGCATCCTGGACGCCTCCGTCGTCCACCTGGTGAATCCGGATCGGCGCGTCCACCTCAAGGCGAGCTACGGTCTTCCACCAGAGCTCTCGGAGACCATCAGGCGCGAGGGCGAGGGTGAGCCCCTGACCGAGGAGGCCCTCGAGCGGCGACGGGTCGGCGTCCCGGCGGAATCCGAGGAGCTCTCGGGCTCGATCGGAGGCCTGGAGGAGCTCGGACTCCAGATGGTGGCGTCGCTCCCCTTGACCGGAAAGGAGCGGACACTGGGCCTGTTGACAGCGTTTCGGAGAACGGGCGATCCGCCGTCGGGAGAGGAGCTGGCAATCCTGTCGTCGGCGGCCAGCATCCTCGCATCGGGAATCGAGAGCATCGAGATGGCTCGGCGCGCCGAGGAGCACGCCCGTCTTCTCGAGGAGCTCTCGATCACGGACGAGCTCACGGGTCTCTACAACCGACGGTTTCTCGACGAGTACCTGCGGATCCAGATGGCCATGGCTCGTCGAGAGGGCAAGCCCGTGGCCTTCATCGTGATCGATCTCGATCACTTCAAGGAGGTGAACGACACCTTCGGACATCCGGAAGGCGACAGGATACTGAATCTCGTGGGCAATCTCCTCGGAGAGTCGGTGCGAGCGAGCGATCTCCCGGTGCGACTGGGTGGTGAGGAGTTCCTCGTCGTCATGCCGAACACCGGGAAGTCGGGAGCTTGCGCCTTCGGAGACCGGCTGCGGAGAGAGATCGCAGGTCTCGAGGTCGGCTTGAGCAACGACAACGGTGAGTCCTGGAAGCTCACGGCCTCGGTGGGTGTGGCCCTTTTTCCCGATCACGGCGAAGATGCCGAGCGGGTCCTCGAAGCCTGTGACCGTGCCCTCTACTCGGCTAAACGAGCGGGCCGGGACCAGCTCCGGCTCAGCGACGGAACGAA
>JAWVZJ010000230.1:0-4853 GCA_033722255.1 Thermoanaerobaculia bacterium
AGTCCAGCGTGAGCCTCCCCGCCCTGACCTCCCACAGGAACCTGTCCCCTTCGGAACGGCGGGAGCTGGGGATCGGCGACGGCCTGATCCGCCTCTCGGTGGGCATCGAGGCGGTCGAAGACCTGGAGGAGGATCTGCTCTCGGCCCTGGATCGGGAGGCGGGCTCGTGATCGGCTGGCTCCGGGGCCGAGTCCGGGAGCTCTCCCCGGAGGTGCTCATCCTCGACGTCTCCGGGGTCGGCTACGAGGTCCACATCCCGGTCTCGACCTACTACGAGCTCGAGGGCGAGGGGCCCGGGGCGGAGGTCACCCTCCACGTCCACACCCACGTCCGGGACGACACCCTGGACCTCTACGGCTTCGGCACCCCGGGGGAGCGTCGTCTCTTCGAGCGGCTGATCGCGGTCTCGGGGATCGGGCCGAAGCTCGGCCGGGTGATCCTCTCCGGAATGGAGGTCCGGGACCTCCTGGAAGCCCTGGCCCAGGAGGACGCTCAGAGGCTGGCCACCATCCCCGGCGTGGGGAAGAAGACGGCCGAGCGCCTGATCCTGGAGCTGAAGGACAAGGTGGCGGGCCTGGCCGAGGAGGCGGCGGTGACTCCTCCGTCCCGCAAGAAGACCGGGGACGACGACGTCGTGGCCGCCCTGGTCAACTTGGGGTACAAGAAAAAGGCCTCCTCCCGGGCCGTCGCCGAGGTCCGCCGGGAGCACGCCGAAGCCCCCTTCGCGGAGATCCTTCGACGCAGTCTGAAGCGTCTGGCGGGGCTGTAAGTAAGTCTCCGGTGCTGTCCGGTCCGAGGCAGGGCAGGACGGCGCGGTCCACCGAGCCCGGCTACAATGCCCGAGATGCTCGAAGAACCGCGGCTGCTCGACGGTGAAGCCGCTCCCGAGGAGCGACAAGTCGAGGCCTCCCTGCGGCCCAAGACGCTCGAAGAGTATGTGGGACAGAGGAAGGTGGTGGACAACACCCGGGTGTTCATCCAGGCCGCTCTGGAACGGGGGGAGAGCCTCGACCACACCCTCCTCTTCGGGCCCCCTGGGCTGGGGAAGACCACCCTCGCCAACATCATCGCCCGGGAGATGGACACGGTGCTCCGCTCCACCTCGGGGCCGGTCCTGGAACGGGCCGGCGATCTGGCCGCGATCCTCACCAACCTGGAGCCCGGGGAGGTCCTCTTCATCGACGAGATCCACCGCCTGGCCCCGGCGGTGGAGGAGATTCTGTACCCCGCCCTGGAGGACTACCAGCTCGACATCGTCCTGGGGGAGGGGCCGGCGGCCCGGACCGTGAAGCTGGAGTTGCCCCGGTTCACCCTGGTGGCAGCCACGACCAGAACCAGTCTCATCACTCCCCCCCTCCGGGCCCGATTCGGCATCGTCCATCGTCTCAATTTCTATCCCCCGGAGGACCTGGCCACCATCGTGGCCCGTTCGGCCCGCCTTTTGGAAATCGAGACCTCCTCCGAGGGAGCGATGGAGATCGCCGGACGGAGCCGGGGGACGCCCCGGATCGCCAACCGACTGCTCCGCCGGGTCCGGGACTTCGCCCAGGTCCGGGGCGACGGAGTGATCGATCGGGAGATGGCCCGGGAGGGCCTGGCCCTCCTGGAGGTCGACGAGCACGGCTTCGACGAGATGGACCGACGGATCCTGGACACCCTGATCCAGCACTACGACGGGGGTCCGGCGGGCTTGAAGGCCCTGGCCGCCGCCATCGGCGAAGACGAGGGGACCCTGGAGGACCTCTACGAGCCGTTCCTGATCCAGGAGGGTTTCCTCCAGCGCACCCCCCGGGGCCGGGTGGCGACCCGCCGCGCCTACGATCACCTGGGACACGACCCGCCGGCCAACGGCGGTACCCGACGGCTCTTCTAGCCTGCCCGGGTCTCGATGCGCCGGGCCGTTCTCCTCTACAACCCGGCCTCCGGCCGGCGTCGGAGCCCATGGGCGGTTCCGGCGATCCGTTCGGCCCTCACCGCCGACGACTGGCGGGTCGACCTCCTCCCCACCGAAGGGCCGGGCACGGCACCGAACCAGCTCCGTCGGGCAGTGGCAGCCGGCTCCCCGGACGCGGTCTTCGTCTACGGGGGCGACGGGACGCTCCGGGAGGCGGCCCAGGGGCTGCTGGGAACCGGGATCCCCTTCGCCCCCCTCCCCGGAGGAACCACCAACGTGATCTGCCACTCCCTGGGTCTTCCCCGGGATCCGGTGGCGGCGGCCGAGCTCCTGTCCCGTAGTCGATCCCGGGAGATCGCCGTGGGGAGGCTCGACGACCGGATCTTCCTGATGCAACTCTCCGCCGGCCTCGACGCGGCGGTCCTGGCCGCCGTGGACGGAGAGGCGAAGGCCCGGTGGGGGCGGACGGCGGTCCTGGCGGCGGCTCTTTCCCTCTTCTGGCGGTACCCTTTCCTCCCCATCGAGGCCCGCTGGGATGAAGGCCGGGCCTCCGGGGGCTTCGTTGCCGTGGCCAACATCCCTCACTACGCCGGCCCCTTCCGCCTGGCCCGGATCTCGCCGGAGGAGCGGACCCTCGAGCTCGTCGTTCACCGGGACTCGGGCCGATGGACGACCCTCCTCTTCGCCCTGGACCTCCTGCGGGGCCGTCTCTCCCGCCGCCAGGACCTCCTCCGGGTGCCGGTGACCCGGGTCACGATCGAGGCGCCCGAGGGGACTCCCTTTCAGATCGACGGCGATCCCTGCTCTGTGGAAACCCCGGTTACGGTCCGGGTGGGGGACGAGCTCCTCCCGGCCCTGCTGCCTCCGTCTCGGTGGCGAGCTTCCCCCTCCACCTCGACGGTGTCGAATTTGACGCCCGGCTAGAGACCCGTTCCACGGTACCGGCGGAATCGTCGAGATAGACTCTCGCCCCGAAGCTCGATCCCGCGCTTCGACCTCTCACACACTCTCCGAGGAGCCATGGTGGACCGACGACGCGACAAGAGGCGGAAGAGACGGACTGTCAGGATTCTGCTGATCCTGATCCTGGTCGGCGCCGGCATCCTGATCGCTGCGAACCTCCTCTTCGTCCCGGAGCCGGAAATCGCCCTCGAGACCGGGAAGGCCGGCATCGGACCGACCACGGAGATCAGGGTCCGTATCTCGGAGCCCCGTCGGGGCCTGGGCGACGTCCGGGTCTCGATCCGGCAGGGAGAACGTCGGGAGACCCTGGCCGCGGAGGGCTTCGATCCCCGCCCACCCTGGAAGCTCTGGGACGACACCCACACCCCGACAACCACCCTGGTTCTCCAGGTCGGCAAGGAGACCCATCCCTGGCTCGTCGACGGAGAAGCCACGATCCGGGTCGAGGCCGACCGCCCGGCGACCGGGCTCCGGGATCCCGGCCCAGTGGTTCTGGAGCGGACCCTGCCGGTGGACGTGACTCCCCCCCGGATCTCGGTCCTCTCCACCCAGACCTACGTGGACCAGGGGGGGAGCGAGGCGGTCGTCTATCGGGTCGGCGAGGAGGCAGTGCGACACGGCGTGGAGACCCCGGAGCTGTTCTTTTCGGGGGCTCCCCTGCCAGGACGGGAGGGAGAGTCCTTCGTCCTCTTCTCGGCTCCCTGGAACCATCCCACCGACGAGGGGATCGTCCTGGTGGCGGAGGACGAGCTGGGGAACCGGGCCCGGGCACCGTTCATCGATCGCTTCCGACCCCGTCCGGTCCAGGAGGGGACCATCCGCCTCGGTGACGACTTCCTGGAGACGATCCAGAACGAGATGGCTTCCCGGTATCCCGAGCCCTCCGAGGCCAAGACCTCCCTGGACGCCTATCTCTGGATCAACGGAGAGCTCCGGGAACGGAACCGACGCCGGCTCCGGGAGCTCGGGGAGGAGAGCCGCCCGGAGTTCCTCTGGGACCGTGAATTCCTGGCCCTTCCCGGTGCCCAGGTCATGGACTCCTTCGCCGTCCGCCGCACCTACCTCTACGAAGGAGAGAAGGTGGACGAGCAAACCCACCTGGGCTACGACCTGGCCACGGTGCGTCGGGACGAGGTGCCCGCCGCCAACGACGGCATCGTCCTCCTGGCAGAGTACCTGGGCATCTACGGCAACTGCATCGTCGTCGATCACGGATACGGGCTGATGACCCTCTACGCCCATCTCTCCTCCTTCGACGTCGATCCCGGGGAGACCGTGACCCGGGGTCGGGTTCTGGGGCGGACCGGCTCCACGGGTCTGGCCGGTGGAGACCACCTTCACTTCGCCGTGCTCCTCCGGGGGCTTCCGGTGAACGCCCTGGAGTGGTGGGACGCTCACTGGATCCGGGATCGGATCGACCGCAAGCTGGGGGAGGCCCTCCCCTTCGGAGACGACTCGTGAGCCGCTCCGGACTCGATCGCTCCTACGCGCTCGTCGTCTTCGACTGGGACGGGACCCTCATCGACTCGGTGGGAACCATCGTGGCCTGTACCCGGGCCGCCTTCGCCCGCCTAGGACGGGAGATGCCGGAGGAGTCCGCCGTCCGGGGAGCCATCGGTCTCGGGCTGGAGGAGTCGGTGGCGAAATTCAGCCCCGAGACCGGCCCCGAGTTCCTGGAGGCCCTGGCCGAGGCCTACCGCGAGTGCTGGATCGAGGAATACCACGCCCATCCCGAACCCTTTCCGGCCACGGTCCCCCTCCTGGAAGAGCTCCGGGAGAGGGGATTCCTGCTGGCGGTGGCCACGGCGAAGAGCCGTCGCGGCCTGATCCGAGACTTCGGCCGCACCCGGCTCGAGCCCTATTTTCACGCCTCCCGGACGGCCGACGAATCGGGCTCGAAGCCCGCCCCCACCATGCTCCTGGAGCTCATGGAGGAGCTGGGTCGGACCTCCGACGAGACGTTGATGGTGGGGGACACCGTCCACGACTTGGAGAT